>CAZEJZ010000215.1:0-5527 GCA_964512415.1 uncultured Opitutaceae bacterium | reverse complement strand
CATGAGCGAGTCCACGCTCAAGCGCATGAAGTCCTTCTTCGCCCGCCACAGCGTCGATCCCAAGGAGGACAAGACCAGCGCCGCCAGCATCGCGTGGCGCCTGTGGGGCGGCACCGCCGGCCGTCGCTGGGCGCTCGGCCAACTCAACAAGATGGAACGCGCTCGGAAGAAGTAGAAACGGACTCAGCATACAAGTCTATGGACTCAAGACCGTTTCTCGGCCCCGGCTCACAACCGGGGCTTCTTTTCTGGGGCATCGTCTAACGGCAGGACGGCGGACTTTGACTCCGCGAATCTAGGTTCGAGTCCTAGTGCCCCAACCACTACCGCCGGCGCTTCAGCGCGTCCGCGAAGGTCTTCACGAACTTCGGCTCCCGGTGCATCCGCCCGCCCTGCGCCTCGCGCTTCCGACGAATCGCGCTCGCCCGCTCGGCCGCCGTCATCGACGCCGCCTTCGCCGCGGGCACGCACTTCGGGTAGTCCTCGCCCTTCGCCTCGCTTCGCCCGCAGGGCTCGAACCCGCCACCAGGCTTCGGGCGCGACAGGTCCACCCACTTCTCGCCGAACCACTTCGTCAGCCCGCCGCGCGCCATCTCCCGGTACTTGCCGCCTTCGGCCTTGTACTGCCGCACCAGTTGCGCGCTCGCATACGCGCTCGGCCAGACCATCTTGCGCTTGACCCGCGCCTTGATCGCCTCGTACAGCGCCTTGTTCGTCGGCACGTTTTCCATGTTCTACCCCTACGGCCAAACAAGGACCGCGCCGCCCGCGACGAGCCCCACGCCCGCCAACCCAAGGCCCAGCCGCGCCCCGTCCGGTACCGGCGCCACGAACCCGGCGGCCAACGCCAGCGCCCCGAAGACGCCCAACCCGTAGCCGCCCAGCACCACCTTCGCGTTCGGTCGCGGCGGGCACGGGGGAACCGCAGCCAGCGCCGCACGACAGGCCGCCAAGCCCTCGTCCAGCGTCTTTGCCGTCGCCCGCGAGGCTTCCAGCCGCACCTCGCACGACTGCGCGTCCGCCTTCGCCTGCACCGCCACGTCGGTCAGCTTCTTGAACCCGTCCGCGGTGCAACTCACCCGGTCACCGTCTCGGCGACAAGGCGGCTCGTCAGCCCCGGCGCGCGGAGTCAGCGATAAGAGCGTTAGCGACATCCACAGGATCGCCCGCTTTCGCATCCTTCGCCTCCTCTTGGATCTTCTGTGCCGCGGCCTCCGCTTCGACCTCGCGGGCCTTCACCTCGGCCACCTTGCGCTTCAAGTCCTCGCCCAGGCGCTTCCGCTCCTCTTCGTGCCGGCGGGCCTCCTCGAGCGCCTTATCGTCCTCGCGGCTGAATCGCGCCTTCACCCAAGCCAGCGCCCCCAGCAGCAGCGCCGCCAGCGCCCCAAGCCACTTCACGACTGCTTCTCCGCCGGCTTGGCCGTCGCCGCCTTGGCAAGCTGCACCGCCTTGTCCAGGTTCACCGCGCCGACGTTCAGCACGGCGCCCGCCGACAGCAGTGTCTTCGACACCGGCTCGCCGGCCGCCTGCCGCTCGCGCACCACATGGTTCAGCAGCGACGCCAGCGCCGACAGAACCGGCACCAGCGCCCCGACGATGGCAAGGATCGACTGCACCTTCTCTTGGCTCACGACCGCCTCCTTCGCGCCGCCGGCTTCGCCGTCCCCAGCGCCTTCTCCAGCTTGTCCAACCGACTCTTGAGATCGTCCGCGTCGAAGTCCAGGTCGAGCCCGCCCTCGCGCGGCTTGCCGAGCTCCACGACCTTCGCCTCGAGCGCCACGACCTTCGCCTCGAGCACCGCCCGCGCCGCGTTGCACTGCGAGTGCTGGTCTTCCTGCTTCTCGCTGCGCTGCTGCTCGATCTCCAGCTTCTTCATCGCCTGTTCGTGCTTGTTCTTGGCGAAGTCCCGGTAGAACTTCACCGCAGCGCCGCCGCCGGCGACACCCACGACCGCGAGCAGCACCGTCATCCCCGACGCCTGCTGCCCGGCCGGGACCAGCGCCTGCACTTCAGCCAAGGCGTTTTCGGGAACCCCGACAGTCGTGGTCGTAGCGCCGGGCGAAGGCGGCACACTCGCAGTCATCGCCACGGGCATGGAAGCGTCGATCGGCATGGATGCAACCCCCTCGGGACGAGGCTTGTTGTTCGGCTTCGGACTTGGCGCGCGGTCTGGATCTCCGGTCATGGCGGCGTAGAAGGACACGCTCGACGCATCTCCAAAGTCGAAAACACAATCCTGCCGGCCCACGCGCAGGAAATCCTCAAGTGTTGCGTTGGGCGGCAGTTGGCACGTTTCCCGACCCGCGTCGGTCACGGCTTGCTGCTCTCGATCACCGACAGTCGAACGTCGATCGCGTGCGTGTCCTTGTCGAGGCGGTCAAGCCGCGCTTCCATCCTCGCCGCCACGGATTCCAGCCTCTTCTCGAGTCTGTCCGCCACGTTTTCGACGCTCTTGGTCAGCGAGTCGATCTTGTCTTCCAAGCGCGTATGGCGGTCCTGCACCGACTCGGTCACGATGGATCGGCCGGCCCCGGACTTCATCGCCGCCAAGGCGACGCCCTCGACCCAATCGCGGGCCTTGAGAACGCCCACGACCACGGACACGCCCCACCCGCCCAAGGCGACGAAGGAAGCCAGTTCCGAGAGGGTCATCTAGGCCCCCAGCCAAGCACCGCTGTGCCCAGCAAGCGCGTCCGCCTTGCGGCAGATCTTGTCCACATACCCCGGGTGGAACGTCGCTTCGTCCAGCTTCTTGCCCTCGCGCGTGAACTTCGCCACGCGACGAGCGCCCGCGTTGTACGCCGCGATCACGCAGCGGTCGAGATCAGACCCGGCCAAGCGCGGCAGTTCCTTCTTCAGCGCCGCCCGGGCGTCCGTGAGGATCTTGCAGGCGTACTCCATCGACTTCGCGGGATCCGCCCACGCACCCGACTTGCAGAAGTCGAAGTGCGCCTCGTAGTCCACTTGCAGGATCCCGCAGCCCCAACCCGTCGAGGTCGGCACCCAGGCATCGCACGGCTCGCTGATGCCCCGCTCCTTGATCCCCGGGACCGTCTTGCGAACGACGTTCGGCAGCGGCGCCGTCTTCATCTTGGCGTCGCGCTCCGGGGTCGCCTTACGCGCGATGAAGTCTCCCGTTCCCGAGAAACTCTTCGGCTTCAGCGCCTGCCCGAAGTTGCTCTCGGCGTAGCAGATGCCCAGCAACAGGTACGGACTGATGCCGAACTTCTTACCGGCCGCCTCGGCAAGATCCGCCAGCGCCTCGGCCCCCTTCGGAAGCGGTTCAGCCAGGTGCAGCGGCATCTTCTTCCCCTAGTCGTGCCCGGAAATCGTCGCCGAAACGACGCCGCCCGTGCCCGCGCTGCGCGTGTAGACGATCTGCATCCACTGGTAGGCGATGTCCACCGGCGTCGCCACCAGCGTGCCGTTGCCCGCCACCGTGACCGTAGGCGAGCCCAACCCCACCGAAACGGTCGGCGTGAACGACATCATCGAGCCGCCACCGGTCGCCACGTCGTTCGAGACGTTGACCGTAACGCTGCCGGCCGCGGTGTTGTCGCCGCTGGTGTTGACGATCAAGCTGATCTTCGCCATCTCGCCGACGTAGAACCAATCGCTCGCCCCAGACGAGGCGCTCGAAACGGTGAGGTTGGCCGTAAAGGTCCGCAGCGGCATGGCTACTTCCTCCGGTAGACGCGCAGGGCGCGGACGAAGCCGACGCGGCCGTCATCGACCGGGGCCGAGTGCCGCTTCTTGCTGATGTAGAGCTCCTTCATGGCGGGAGCGAACCGGCCGGGAGTCATCTCGCCGCCGCGAGCGCGGCGAGGCATTACAATTTCACCCATATTTTCACCATCATCCGTAACGTATCCTGCAACAAGATCATCACGCTCGCCGCTGCGGGCGCCGCGCGTAGCCAGCTCCTCTCGCAAGCGCCACAAAGGCGACTCTTTGGCTTTGAAAAAACGCTTTTCATAGTCTCTCCAAGGTGCAGGCCGTGTCGGGTTCTCATCGGAACGAACCCACTGCTCACTGCGACTGCCGCTTCTGGTATAAATCGGAACGAACGTCGTTCCACGGCGAGCGCGATAAGCGGTCGGATCCTGAATCTCGCCGCCCTGAGCCTTGTGCGGAACGTCCTTCGCGCTGCCGAACCCGCAACGAGGGCAGGACTCACCGGCGTCCACCGCCAGCGGAATCTCGTCCAGCGGGTAGTCGCACACAGGGCAACGCGCCCCGGCCTTCGCCTCGACCTCGCCGCCGAACGCCTTGCGCTTCGGCTTGACGTACTCCGGCAGCTTCTTGCCGCGCGAAGCCACGTCGTACTCGCGCACCTTGGAATGCGCCAGCTTGCCCTGCGACTCGAGCCAGTGGAACAAGCGACGCTGCGCCTCGGACTTGTACGGCATGATGCCCTCCAGCAGACGGTCTTGCGACCTTGATTCGCGCCGTCGCTTCGGGCGGCGCTACAGTAGCGAACCTCGCCCCGCTCGTCTAGCGGGTGCCAGAACCAACCCTCGCGCCTTGCTGCGCCTCGCGCCAAGCCGCAGTTTCGCGACCCGCCCGCGACGCCGTGCCTTGCAGCGCCTCCGCCTGGAACCGCTTCATCGGCCGCCCCTGCACGACGGGAGCCGGCGGCTGCGCCGCTTGCTGGTACGCCGCCTGCGCGGACATCGCCAGTTGCGGCTTCAGCGTGCCCGCCATGTCCTGCCCGAGCAGCGCCGACAGTTGAAGCTTGCGGTTGTACGGGATCTTCTCCGCGTTGATGATCCGCTCCGCGAGGTCCGCCTGCATCTGCGAGTACAGGTTCGGGTAGACCTCGCGCACCGACTCGATGCTTTCCTTCGTCAGCGTGCCGTCGAGCGCATCGTCCAAGATCGCGGTCGGATCCTTGATCGCCTTCATGTACCGCTCGAAGCGGTCGATCTCCGACTTGATCGGCTTCACCTCGGGCATACCAGGCGCGGTAAACGTCGCCTTCGGGGCCTTGGACGCCAAGAAGTACAGCATCCGCGAGGTGGTCAACCGGGCGTCCATCGCGGCGGTCGGCGCGTGCTCGTCAAAGTCGGCGGCGACGTTGTCCAGTACCGACTGCATCTTCTTCGGGTCGCGGACGATGTTGGACACGTTCTGCGCCACGTCCCACGGGTCTTCGCTTTCGACCTCGTTGCGCCGCTTGAGGTCGAGCACGCTCTCCGGGGTCATCGGAGACGGCGGCAGCATCGGCATCGAGGACTCCGCCGGGGCGCGCATCGCGATCTGCTCTGCCAGCGAGGGCATTACTGGGCCTCCTGCTCGAGCTCCACGGGCTCCTCTTCGGGCTCGCGGCGCGGGGAGATGACGTTCAACATCTCGTTGGTGCGCTTGCGGATCTCACGGTCGCGCGTGGTCGCAAGACGCACGGCGGTCGAACCGGCGACGCCCATGAGACGGTCAGCCTTGGTCGCAGCTTGCGACTGAAGACCGCGGGTCATCTCCTCGAGCGCCGCCAGCGCAGCCACGCGCTCCGGGTCCACCAGCACTCGCG
>CAZEJZ010000214.1:0-5528 GCA_964512415.1 uncultured Opitutaceae bacterium | reverse complement strand
GCGTTCGTGTCATCGAGGAACTCGCGCGACAGCACCTGCACGTTCATGGGGATCTTTTGGATCTCCATGCCGATCTTGGTGGCCGTGGCGGCGTTCGTCTTCAGGTAACCGAAGTCACGATCCGTGCTCACCTCGAAGGCGGACAGGGTCAGGACGTCGGGCGCCGCGGGAGCGGCGGGCGCCGCAGCCGAGCTGGTGGCGGTCGCCGCAGCGGGTGCGGCGGACGGCGCAGGACGAGAGATTGCTTCCATCTCGGCGAGTCGACGCCGGAGACTGGCATTCTCTTCCTGGAGGCGGCGAACCGAGTCGGCATCCTGCTGCCCGGAGGCAGAGGTCGCCGTGATCAGCGCCGCAAGACCGATCGCCAGCATTCGCTTGGCGCGGTCAGCGGGGGTACGCGGGGTGGGTATCATGTGTTGTGTGGTTTGTAGCTTCCGGTCTTGAACACGATAGGCGCATTCAGTGGAAAGGAGTGAAAGAGGCTGCCCGGCTGCAGAAACGGGAGGGAGGTTAAGACAGATTTTTAGTGAGGAGCCGAGGAGAAATCGTGATCCCGATCCGACCGCCAATGGTTGGATTCTCGATGCGCCACAGGAGGTGATCCACGACCTTGCGCACGAGCAGGGGAAGGTTGATGTCGATCACCGCTGGAGAGTGATCTAAATTGTGATAGATGACGGGGTTATAGTTTCCAAGGATCGCCTCGAAGTCCCGTCCAGCCCTGCGGCCCGCCTCGCGGAGCGAACGGAAGAAGGTGCCGCAAAAATGATCCACCGGGATGTACAGCCCGGTCGCCCGCGGCGAACTGTCGAGCAGGCGCTTCACCAGGGCGTCCACTTCCGTGGTCACGGCGGCCTCAAGGTAGCTCACGCCTGGATTGGCCGCTCCAAGCACCGCATGGACCGAAATGCCGAGTTCCTTGGCTCGTTCGACGAAGGCCCGGTTGCGGTGGACGATCGCGCTGTAGTCCGGATCCGTCGTGATCACCGCGACGCACGTGTGGCCCCGTTCGAACAGGTAATTGGCCGCGATCTGACCGTTTTCCTGATTGTTTGGCTCCACGTAGTCCCCCGGATAGGTCGGCGACCGCCGGGTCATGAACCACACGTGAGGCACCTCGCGCAACTTGCCGAGGCACTCCGCCGAGGGCTCCATGCCCTGGATGATCACGCCGTCGAGACGTTCGCTTGCGAGGTTGCGCGGGAGTTCGTCGGGCGTGCTGGAGAAGAGGACGCGTAGGTCCACGCGATAACGCGGGTCCGTCGATTGCACCTGCAGCAATTGATCCTGAAACCAGTTCAGACTCGGATTGTTGGCCCGCGCGCCAACGAACCACACCCCGATGCGCCGCTGCTCCGGCAGGCGCGCCTTCGGGCCGCGGCGACGGTTGAGGGGCGCTGGCACATAGTTGTGCTGCTCCATCACCGCCCGAATGCGCGCCAAGCTCTCCGCAGCGACCAGCTGCGGCTGATTGATCGCGCGCGAGACGGTCGCGGGCGATACGCGGGCTTTGACAGCAATTTCCGTGATCAGCATCGGGCGGGGGCAACCCTGCTTGAGAATTTCACTGAAATGTTGATGAAAAGCCGGGGGCAGGGGTCAAGTTGTTTCAGCGAAGTTTTCCGAAATCACTGGTTCTCAATCGCGCGTCCGACTGCGCGACAAGGCCCGCTTCCACGCGCCGGCGTACTCCCTCCGGGCCCGAATGGCATCGGCCCACACCGGGGGATTGGTGCTGACGTTGTAGCCGACGCTGGTTCCCAGTTCCGGGCACACCCAGAGCTCGTTCCCCGGCCTCGGGCCATCCAGCCAGAGGGTAAAGAGGTCTTCCACGAAGGCTAGGTAGTCCTGAAACTCCGGCGTGAGCGCGCCTCGGCCATTCGTGACGGGAACCTGACAGTGCTGGCTGTTGAACGGCCGGAGGTGGAAAACCTGCGAGGCCTGGATGAGGCGCGGCCATGCGAGCAGACGCCTCGAATAATCCTTCGGAAGCACGTGTTTGGAGACGGCGAAGTGCGAGTGATCCCACGTCGTGGGCATCAGCCGGCCCGTGGCCCGCTGGAAGAGCCGCGCGATCTCGGTGTATTTCTCCGGGGTCTCCGTCGAGGTATCACGATGCGTTTCGATGTGCACCCCGACGCCCAGTTCCCGGGAAATCGCGATGAGCTTGACCGCCAGCGCCGCCGCTTTGGCCGGCGGCGTATCGTGGTCGAGCAACTGCACATTCATGAAGTGAACCCCGAGGGCGCGCTGCGCCAGAATCTGCTCCCGGGCCTGCTTGACCGACGAGCCGTCGAACCCTCCCATCACGCGCAGACCGTACTGGTCCGCGAGTGCCTTTCGCTCCGGTGTCATGATCGCGGCAAGACCATCGAACCCGGCCGCTTTCATCGCCGCGATCTTACGCTCCATCGTCCACTCCCGCTTGGGGGTGGGATGGCCTTCAAGTGACCACGGAGTCGCACATTGCACGAGTTGCGGGACAGGAGTTTTTCGCGTTGAGGGCATTGTGATGAAATTTCATTGAAAATGCTGGTTGAAAACCGAAAAAAAGCGAGCTCATCTTTGCCGAACTGTTACCCTGTGACCCCGTTGCGATCTCGAGTTCACCGCGTCTCCCGGACGACCCTGCTGATGGGTGGAATCCTTGCGTTTGGAGTGATGTCCGTTCGGGCCTCTGCAGCCCCCGGCAACACGATCGAATCGATCGTAAGTGATTCGAAAACAACTACTTTTGAGCAAAGAAGATCGGATCTCCTGCGATTGGCGGCGGGAGTGGTGGCGGTGGGAAGCAAGCCGGCCGGTTCGACGTACGATATTGCTGCAGCGTTGCATCTGAATGTCAACGGGGAGGCGGCGAACGCACGCTTGGCGCAGCTCTTGTCCGCGCCGCCGTCCGGAAACATGTTCTGGATGTACCAGATGGTGATGCTCATGACGGCGGGCAAGGGCCGTCTGTCGGCCGCGAATGAGCAGCGCCTCGACGAGCTTTGGCGGACCTATTGGCCGAGCCGGGGTGATACCGAAAATCACTGGCTGATGTTTTATGCCAGCCTGCGCATCGTCGCGCAACTCCGGCCGGGGCGGCCGCCGGCGGACTGGTTCAACGGGCGGTCCTCCGACGAGAATGCCGCCGACGCCGCCGCTTACGTCCGGGAATGGATTCGGGTCACGACCACTCAGGGCCAGGGCGAGTATGACTCGCCGGGATACATGGGGGAGTACGTGGTGCCGCTCGCGCTGCTGGCCGGCTGGGAAGCCGACCCGGTGCGTCGCGATGAGGCGCGTCGGATGCTCGACTACCTGTTCTTCGACTACGCCGTCGATCAGATCAACGGGCAGTACGCCGGAGCCCACAGTCGCGTGTACCCGCGGCAGATTCTCCTGCCTGGCGCAACGACCGCATCCGCGCTGGGGTGGCTGGCCTTCGGCGTCGGTGAGCGCATGTACAATCCGCAGGCGTTGGTCCTGGCGATCAGCGGCTACACGCCACCGCCGGTGCTTGGTGAGATCGCGCACGGGGCGGAACGCCCGTACGTGAATCGTGAGCGGAAGCGGACGCGCTGGCGCATGCGCCACGCGGGCCCTGAAGCGTTCCGCGTGGGGGAGCGCCTGACGGCTCCGGTCTACAAGTACAGTTACGTGCACCCGGACTTCATCCTCGGTTCGTCGCAGGGTGGTCTGCTGCAGCCGATTCAGCAGCAGACGTGGAACCTGCGCTGGCGGGTCGAGAAAACGACCGAGGCCGCGAATACCTTCTTCACCGTGCAGCCGCACTCGTCGCCTTACGAGGGGACGATGTACTTCACGTTCGACTGGGACTCCAGCACCGACGTGATTGCGCGCTCGAAGGTGGATTACGACTCGCCCGACAAGCTCGCGAGCGGGTCGCCTTACGAGCAGGTTTTCCAGGAGGGTCCGGCGCTCATCGGTCTTTATCAAATTCCCCCCGGAGCCCGTTTTCCGCATCTGCTCACGCTGTTCTCGCGCGATTTGCAGGACGTGACGGAGGACCCGTCAGGGTGGATTTTCGCGCGCGGTGGATCTGTCTACATCGCCTACCGTCCGTTCGTGGCGGGCGAGTGGCGGGAGAATGACTGGACCGGTCTGCTGCGAGGCGGAGCGGGCGCTTGGATCAGCGTGGGCTTCGCTTCGTGGGGCGCGCGCCATCGGGTCCTGGTCAGCGAGGCGCCGCGGAACGGCTACGTCGTCCAAGTGGCTCCGGTGCGCGAGCACGCTTCCTACGCGGCCTTCCAGTCCGAGATCCGTGCGCTCCCGCTCCGCTTCCGGATCGATCGCGGTCCGGAGGTGGAGTTCACCACGCTGTCCGGTCGCGTATTGTCCGCCGTCTTCGGTGAGACCCCCAAGGTGGACGGCCGTCCGCTCGACTACGCCGCCTGGCCTTTGTTCGGAAATCCATTCGCCCACGAGAAGGTTGGCAGCGGGCGGCTGAACGTGCGGCATGCTGGAGAGGGATTCAGCAGTGACTTCACGTCCCTGGCTGAACCGGAGGGAACGAGGCAACCATGAAGGCCGGACTTCTCAGTGCCCTTTTCTTGGTTTCGCTCATCGCCGCACCCGCGACCGCGACGGTACCGTCGTCGGCAGCGGCGCCAGCCTCGGGGCACGACCTGTTTGCGGCCGCGAGCATGACGCGCGCCCAGCGAAACTCGTCGATCCCGACGGACTCCGGCATTTTCCGTCGCGACGGGATCGGGGAGTGGTCGCTCTTTGGGCCGCGCATCTTGGGAGTGGCGGGCCTCGCCTACGATCCCGCCCATCCCCAGGTGCTGCTGCTGGCCGCGGCCGATGGGGTGATTCGCTCGGAGGATCGCGGACGCTCATGGCGTCAAACGACCGGCTGGCGCATCGCCGATGTCCGGGCCTTCGCCTTCGATTCCGGCGATGCGCGGCGCGTCTATGGCGCTACGCAGTGGGGTCCGATTCTCTCGGTGGATGGGGGGCGGTCCTGGGTTTCATCGGCGGAAGGTCTGCCGGTGCGCTACGCGCGCACGTTGGTTGCGGATCGCCGCGTCCCGGGACGCGTCCTGCTCGGAACCGAACGTGGCTTCTTCCTCTCGGAAAACGGCGCCGCATCGTGGGCTCCGGTCGACAGCCCCGCGGTCACGATCCTTCGCGTTGTCCAGTCGGCAGCGCGGCCAGAGTGGTTTCTCGCTGGCACCGAGGGACGGGGAGCATGGCGCTCGACCGATGGGGGCCGATCGTGGCATGCCGTGGATCCGGAATCCGCGAGCGCCAACCTGTATGCCGTCGCGATCCGTCCGGATGTCGCCGATACGCTGGCGGTCGGTGGATGGGGGGTGGGCGTCCGCATCTCAACCGATGGCGGCGCCACCTGGGTTTCGCGGGGCGCCGGCCTTCCGAGCCAATGGGTGCAAGTGCTCGCCTTCGATCCCGACCGTCCCGGGCGCCTCTGGGCGGCGGTGCGCGAGGAAGGCAGCTATGTGAGCGATGACTTGGGCGTGACCTGGCAATTCGCCGGACTTTACGGCGCGTACGGCCACGAT
>CAZEJZ010000213.1:0-5546 GCA_964512415.1 uncultured Opitutaceae bacterium | reverse complement strand
GGGGGCCGGACGGCCGCCGAGCAGGCCGGAGGCATACTGCGCCCGCGCCACGTCGCCGTCGCGCCCGAGCCGCAGGGGCTGGATCGCCTTCAGGACCTTGACCTTCTCATCACGCACCGCTTCGGGATCCAGCGACCCCGGCGGCTCCATCGCGGTCAGCGCCAGGAGCTGCATGGTGTGATTCTGGATCATGTCCCGCAGCGCCCCGCTCTGCTCGTAGTACCCACCGCGCGAACCAACGCCCACCTCCTCGGCGACCGTGATCTGCACGCTGTCGATGAAGTTCCGGTTCCAGAGGGGCTCGAAGATCGCGTTGGCGAAACGCTGCACGAGCAGGTCCTGCACCGTCTCCTTGCCGAGGTAGTGGTCGATCCGATACACCTGATGCTCCTCAAACACCGATCGGATGACGCGATTCAGTTCCACCGCCGACGCGAGATCGCGGCCGAACGGCTTCTCGATCACGACCTTGGCGTGGTGCGGCTTGCCGAGGTGGCGGGCGGCGAGGCCGCTCGCGCCGAGGTTGCGCAGCACGGAGTCGAACACCGAGGGAGGCGTGGAGATGTAGAACAGCGGCTGCACTTCTCGCCCCAGCCGGCGTTCGATGTCGTCGAGGTGCTTCGCCAGCCGATCGAAGGCCGAGCGGTCATCGTAGGCGCCGGCGACGTAGGTCGTGCGGGACACCACCCGACCCCAGATGTCGGGGTTCAGCTCCCGCCGCGAGAACTCCTTCACCGCCTGCCCTGCGAGCGTGCGAAACTCATCGTCCGGGATCGGTTTGCGGCCGTAGCCGATGAGGTGGAAGTCGGCCGGAAGCAGGTTGTCGACCGCCAGATTGTAGACGGCCGGGATGAGCTTCCGCATGGTCAGGTCACCCGAAGCCCCGAAGATCACCACCGCCGTCGGCGGAGCGCCCCGGTGCTTGCTCAAGCCCTGCAGGAAGGGATGTCGCGGAAGGTTTTCGGCCATGGAGAGCCGGAGTTTGTCGATCGGCGCTGAATCCGAGGCAAGCGTTTGTTTCCCCGCACCTAGCGCCGACGGCTGCCCGGGAAGATCGGAACGTTTTCGTAGTGCCGGACGCCTTCATCCGAGAGGTCGCCGCGACGCGACGCGCCGGGGTCGTCCACTTCCACCACGTCGAAACGGTACGTCAGGGGACGATGGGACGGTGGCAGGGCCATGAGATAGGCTTCGCCCGCCCGGGCCAGCGCCCGCCGCTTGCGCCCATCCACCGCCGTGTAGCCGCCGACCAGCGCGCCGAGCGCGCGCGTCTTGACCTCGACGAAAACGAGGACCTCGCCATCCCGGGCCACCAGATCGAGTTCACTCCGGCGGTCCCGCGGGCTGCGCCAGTTGCGCGCGAGAATGCGAAAGCGTCGGTGCCGCTCCAACCACGACGCCGCCCTCTCCTCACCCCACGCCCCCGCCGCCTTGGGTTGTGCCGGCCACACGAGCCGCCGAAGCCGCGCCAGCATCGACGGTCCACCTAGGCCCCGGCCGCCGTCTTCGCGCCACGCACGGCCTCCGCGATGTTCTGCGGTGCCGCCTCCGTGTCCCCGACGAGATGATTGAAGCGCATCGAAACGGTCTTCGACACGCCGCGCTCCTCCATGGTGACGCCGTAGATCGCCTGCGCCGCCGACACGGTGCGCTTGTTGTGCGTGATGATGATGAACTGCGACTCGTGCACGAAGCGCTTCAGGAGCTCCGTGAACCGCCCGATGTTTGACTCGTCCAGCGGCGCGTCCAACTCATCGAGCAAGCAGAACGGGGAGGGTTTCACCATGTAGAGAGCGAACAGCAGCGCGACCGCGGTCAGGGTGCGCTCTCCGCCCGACAGGAGCATGATTGACTTGAGCTTCTTGCCCGGAGGCTGGGCCGCGATCTCGATGCCGCTCTCAAGGATGTCCTCCGCCTGCACGAGTTCGAGATTCGCCACGCCGCCGCCGAAGAGTGTCTGGAACGTGTAGGCGAAGTTCTTCTTGATCTGCTCGAAGGTGACAGCGAACTGCTGCTGCGACGTCTGGTTGATCTCGTCGATCATCTTGAGCAGGGCCGTCTTGGCCTGCACCAAGTCGTCGTTCTGCGACTTCAGGAAGTCGTAGCGCTGCTTCAGCTCGGCATACTCCTCGATCGCGACCAGGTTGACCGCACCCATCGACGCGACGCGCTGCCGCAGGGCCTCGATCTCCGTCTTGACCGCCGCCCAATCGGTCTTCTCGACCATCTCAGCCAGCAACTCCTCGGTTGCCTCCGGTCGGGCCGCCTTCTTCCGGCGACGCTTCGGGGCCGACGTCGCGCCAGCGGCGGAGGCATCGGACTCGGCGGTCGGCGTCGCGACCGCACTGGCCACGGAGGCCTGCCCGGCCGCGTCCGCGGCGGCCGGAGCCGCGGCGACGCCTTCCGGAGCAACGGCCGACGCCGCTCCCGCCCCGTCGTCCTCGTCTTCATCAAGATCGAGCGGCTTGATGTCCGCCGGCTCGTCGTCCGCCTTCCACAAGATCGCCCGCCAATCATAGGTCCCGACGCGAATCTGGAACTCACGCTGGACGTCCTCCTCGATGAACGCCGCGCGCTGCCGGCTTTCGGCCAGCTTGATCTCGCAGCGATTCAACTCCGCCTGCGCCCGGTCCGCCTCGTTGCGGATGTCAAACTGGCCCGACTCCACGCCGGAGATCGACTGCTCGAGTGCCACGAGCTCGCGCCGGATCTGCTCCACCTGCGTCTGGGAAACCACCAGCGTCTCCCCCAAGCGGGACGCCTCGTCTCGCTCGCGGTCCGCGGCCGCTTCCAGGTCCGCGACCTGCTCGCCCCAGACCTCGATTTCCTGCTGACGCTGGACGAGCAGTTCGGCCAGCTGGCTGCGGCGGCGCTCCATGTCGGCCAGGCCGCGATCGAGCACCTCGACGCGCTGCCGCCGCTCCGCGAGTTCGAGGCGGGCCTGGGCGAGGGATTCGCGCTTCACGTCGCGATCCGTGCGCAGTTCGCCGAGACGAATTTCCAGTTCGTGAATCCGGCGACGCAGCGCCTCGGCCGCCTCGGTCGCCTCGGCCAAGCCGCGCTGGGCGCGTTCGAACCGGACATCGGCTTCGTGCCGCGCCTGATCCAGCGCCGCCACCTCGGACTCCATCCGCGCGAGCCTCTGCCCGACCTCCTCGACGATCTTGGCCGCACCACGGTGCTCCTGCTGCGCCGCCGCCAAGTTCTGGGTGGCGAGCAGAACGTCCTGACGGCATTGCTCGAGCCGCGACTCCAATTCCGTCAGTCGGGCCTGCAGACCTTCGATCACCGCCCGCTGGGCGTCGTGCTGCTGCTGATCCTCCGCCACAGCCCGCGCCGTCTCCCGGAGGTCGATCTCACGCTGCATGATGCCCGCAGTCGCCTTCTTCTGGTGGCCGCCGTAGATGAGACCGCGTCGATCCACGAGCTGACCCGAGCGGGTTGCCACGGCGAGGAAGGGAAACGCCGGCGTCGTCTGCCAGAAACGCAGGAAGGCTCCGAGGTCGTCCGCGATGTAGCACGATTCCAGGAGCGCGACGGCCGGATGTCCGGCGACCGACGACGTCAGCGCGTGATCGGCCCGGATCACGCCGGCCGGCAATTCCGGGGGCGTGGGCCAGGCGGGAGCACCGGCCGCGACGCGGAGCACCGCTGCGCCAATCTGATCCTGCTCCAGTTGCCGTAGCAGCCGCTCCGCCGTATCGAGGTCAACCACCCCGATGGCCTCGGCGGCGGAGCCGAGGAGAGCCTCCAGCGCCTTGGTGAACTGCGGATGAACGTCGAGTCCCTGCATCACCGGGCTCACCTTCGCTCCCGCCAGTGCGCCCTCAAGGCGCCCCTGCAGGATGGCCTTGGCGCCCTCGCCAAAGCCTTCGAAGCGTTCCTGCAGTTGCTGGAGAAGCTTGAGCCGCGCGCTGCGCTGCGCGAGGCCTCGATCAATCTCCTGCAACCGCCGCTGGGCATCGCGGAACTCGCGCGTGACCGTTGTGATCTCCTCCTGCACCGACGACACCTCGGCGTGCGTGCGCGACTTTTCCCCCATCGCCTCCTCAACCCGCGCCTCAACCTCAGCCGCGGCGGCCTGCGCCGCCGCCTGCTGTGCACGCACGGCTTCGATTTCCTGCACGACGGCGTCGTGCCGCTGCGCGCTCGTCTTCTGGTCGACCTCGTAACTCGTCGTGTCGGCCCGCAGCCGCGCCACCGTGCTCTCATGCTGCAGGGTCTGGAACTTGGCCTGCTGCAGATCCTGCTCATGCTTCGAGAGCTCGCCCTCGACGATCGCAAGGTCGCGGTTCCGCTGCTGGAAAACGTCGTCCGAGCTGCCGAGCAGCGTCAACTGCTGCTGCTTGTCGCTCGCCCCGCTGTCGACCTGTGAAGCCAGCTCGCGAAGCTGCATTTCCAGTTCGCCGAGATTCTCCCGCGAGGACTGCAAGCGCTCCAGCAGGCCCGATCGCTTGATGTGCGCGAGATTCGCCTGGTTCTCCGCCTGCTCCTTGCGCGAACGCACTGCGTAGACCGCCTCCTGCGCCTCCTGCACGCGCTGGTTGAGGCGCGACCGCTCGGTGCGCTTCTCCTCGAGCGCACTCTGGCGCTGCTGCAGCTCAACGCGACGCGTCTCCGCCGCCGACCGCAGGGAGATGACCTGCGTGTCCAGCAACGCCAGCGCCGCGGTCAACTCCGCGTGCTGGTGGCCCGCCTGAGCGAGCGCGAGATGACGCAACCGGTGCTGGAGCCGCTTGTACCGCAGGGCCTTCGCCGCCTGCCGGCGCAGCGAGCCGATCTGGCGATCCACCTCGCCGATGACGTCCGCCACGCGCGCGAGGTTCTGGTCCGTCAGCGCCAGCTTCTGGAGCGCCTCGCGCCGCTGCGACTTGTACTTGGTGATGCCGGCCGCCTCCTCGAACACCGCCCGCCGCTCCTCCGGCTTGGAGGAAAGGATCTGGTCGATCTGGCCCTGCGCCATGATCGAATAGGACGTCCGGCCAATGCCGGTATCCATGAACAGCTTCTGGATGTCCTTTAGACGACAGGCCTGCCCGTTGAAGAAGTACTCACCCTGCCCGTCGCGGTGCACGCGACGCATGATTTCGATCTCGTGAAACTCGCTGCCGAGCTGCTTCTCGCAGTCCGTCAGGAGCAACGACACTTCGCACAGTTGCGCCGGCTTGCGGGTGTCCGCGCCCTCGAAAATGACGTCCTGCATGCGACCGCCGCGCAGGGCCTTCGCACTCTGCTCGCCCAGCACCCAGCGGATCGCGTCGGCGATGTTGGACTTGCCGCAGCCGTTGGGGCCGACGACCGCCGTCACGCCCGGCTCGAAACGAAGGGTAGTCGGGTCGGCAAATGACTTGAAGCCGTGGAGCTTGAGCGCCTTGAGATGCATGCGGAAGCGGCTGATTGAGACGCCCGCAAAACCGTGCGCAAAGAAAAAACGCTGCTCCGCCCCGAACGGGCCCCACTCCACGCGCCAACGGACCGGTCGGACGGAGGCCGGTCCGGGCGCGGAGGAGCGGACCAGAGGCTACTTGTGATCCCAGGGTAGGCGG
>CAZEJZ010000212.1:0-5547 GCA_964512415.1 uncultured Opitutaceae bacterium | reverse complement strand
GCTGTTCCTCATGAACAGTCCTCTGGTGATCGAAACCGCGCGCGAACTGACCCGACGGGAAGCGTTTCAATCGCTCCCCGATGATCCTGCCCGGGTCACTTACCTCTATCAGGCCATCTTCCAGCGCGACCCGACGGCGGCGGAGCTCTCGCTCACGCTGGATTACGTGCACCACGCTCCCGCGGCATCACCCAGCCCGGCGAAGGGGATCCCAACGAAAGCGGCCAACCGCGAGCGGGCCAATCCTCGCTTCGCGGCCAACCGCGCGGCGAGCTTCATGGTGGAGAGCCGCGGCCCGGTCGATCCGTGGACCCGCCTCGCGCACGCGCTCTTCCAGAGCAACGAGGCGGTCTACCTGAACTGACCGCGCGATCGCTCCATGGGTGAGCGATCGCGCCGACGCTTCCGCACTCAGTCTCCGATCGCGCGCTGCTTCTTCCAGCCCGCGAGATCCGTGAAGGTGGGCGTCAGGGTCTCGGTCGGCGGGTGTCCCGTGGTGGTCAGCAGGATCGTGCGGCGACGCGCCGTGGCCGGGTCGAGGCTGCGGGCGAACAGGGCCGCCACGTCGGCGCGGGTGAGTGAAGCCAGCGCGGCGAGAGACTCGCGGCGGCGTTCCCAGTCCTCGCCTTGCACAAAAGCGAGGGTGAAGAATTGCTCGGCCTTTTCCTTCAGGCCCTTCGGCTTTTCCTCCAGCGTGGCGCGCACGCCCGCGATCAGGGTCGCCCACTGCTCATCCGTCGTCGCCTGCAACTGGGCGGGCAGCGTGGCAATGAACGTCTCGGCGCGGCGGCGCAGGTCGTCGGCCGCGTAGCCGCTGGACTGGATGGTGAACGAAAGGTACCGCTGGCGTCCGGACCCGCCGGCACCGGCACCCACGATGTATCCGAGCTGCTGCTTCGTCCGCAGCTCGCCGTAGAACAGGTCCGCCATGAAGTTCGACATTACCAACGCCGACGCCCGCACCACCGGCGAATCCGGCGGCAGCAGGTAATCGCTGAGGTAGGCGGAGTTCACTCCGGGCGTGGGGGCGACATCCAGCACCGTCTCGCCACCGGCGATCGCCACCTGGCGACGGCGCAGGAGCTCCGCCGGCTCCGCCGCCGCGCTGCCGAGCTTCGCTCCAAAGGTGCGGGCCGCAGCCACGGCAACCTCGGGGGCGACGTGGCCGTGGAGGACCGCCTCCAGCTTGCCGCGGCCAAAATAGGTCGCAGCGAAGGCCTGGACCTCGGTCCATCCGGCGGCTTCCGCGCGAGCGAGTTCATCGCTGGGCAGGAAGTGGATTTCCCGCGACAGCGCGTCGCGACGGTCCCGCGCCAGCATGTACGCCTCGGTCTGGGCGTAGCTGCGCAGGCCGCGAAGCGTGATCTCCTTCAGCGCGACAAAGCGCTCCGGGGTCGGCTGGAAGGTCCGGATCTGTCCGGCCACGTACTCCGCGAAGCGCAGCGGCGAGTCGCCGAAGCCGGTCACCGAGAGCTTGAAGCCTTCAAGCGTGCTCTCGAGCGAGAGGTCCAGTCCGGCGAGGTCCGCCTCTCCACCGGCTGCCTCCAGATGGTCGCGCAGGCACGCGTCGAACAGCCTGAGCAGCGCGGCCGACTCCGCCGAGCCCACGGCGCGCGTCGGCACGAAGCGGTAGATGAGCGAGGTCTGCGGACGCTGGAATTCCGTGTCGGCCGCATAGAACAGCGAGAGCCCATTCTCATTCACGAGCTGCACCGGTCGCTCAGCGAGGAGCGGGGTCTCCCCGGGGAGGAAGCGGTTCGCGGACGGCAGCGCGAAGCCCGCGACAGCCGGCGGCGAGGCCAGACTGGCGAACGCTGCACCGGCCTCCTCGCGATAGCTGTAGGCCGTGCCGTAGATGCGCTCCTGCCGGTCAGTCTTCAGGCCCTTCGCCATCAGCGACACGAGGACATTCTCCGGTACGAGCGCGGCCAGCAGCTGCCGATACGAGGCCTCGTCGGGGGCGCCCCAGACGTCGCCGGCGCGCTCCGCCACCTCGAGGGGAAAGAAGAGGGCCTGGTTCGCAAGGCGCGTCGCGAGTTCGGCGCCTTCACCGCGATCACGGTAGGTTTCATTGAGGGCCGCGATCCGCGCGCGATCCCGGAAGAAATCCTGCGGAAAAGGCGCGCTGCGCAGGTGACGCAGGTAGGCGAAGACGGACGCCAGCACCTGCGGATACGCCGCCTGCCCATCCGGAGTCAGCGAGACCTGAACAAAGAGCGATCCGTACGCCGGCGTGCGGTCCCAGATGTCGCCGGAGACCGAGTTCGCGAGGCCGTCGCGCTTGAGCCGGGCAACCAGTCCGCCTTCGCCCGGGTAGGAGAGGAGTTGGCTGAGCAGCTGGTCGGAACGGGCGGCGAACTGCGCACGTGTCGACGGCACGACGAATTCGAGCAGGAGCAGGCGTTGCTCCTTGACCGGCTCGATCTGTGCGAGCCGCAGCGCGGACGCACGGGGCAGGAAAGCGGGGACTCGCTCCACGGTGGGCAGGTTCCGCCGCGGGACGGCCGCGAACTTCTCCCGCGCCAGTTTCTCCAGCTCATCCAGCGAAGCCTTGCCGGCCAGCGCCAGCGCCATGCGGTCGGAGGAGTAGTGTGCTTCGTAGAAGGCGCGCACTTGTTCCGGCGTGGCGCCCTGGAGCGTGTCCTTGTTGCCGGCGGAGAACTTGCTCTCACCGGAGCCGGGCGCGTAGAGCTCGCGCGAGACGTTCATCAGGCGGCGGATGTCGTTCTGCATGTGCCGCATCGCCTCGTTGTGCACCGCGAAGATCTCACGCGCGGTGAATTCCGGGCTGAAGCGGGGCGCGATGAAAAATTGCGCGAAGCGGTCAAGCGCTTCCGCGAAGGCCTCGTGGCGGACCTCGAACTGGTAGTTGGTGTGATCCGACGCCGTGTAGGCGTTGCTGTAGCCGCCGTTGGTGCCGATGAAGTTGTCGTAGCTCGACACGTCGGGGTACTTCTCGGTGCCGAGGAAGAGCATATGCTCGAGGAAATGGGCCATGCCCTCGCGGTCCGCCGGGTCGTCGATCTGGCCGACGCTCACCGCGAGCGCCGCGCCCGACTTGTTGAACTTCGCGTCGGAAACAAGCAGGACGCGCAGGCCGTTCTCCAGCACGAGGTGGCGGAACTCCGCCTTGTCCGTCGGTGCCTTGACCCGCGGAGGCAGCGCCGGCACCGGCATGGCCTCAGCCGCCGATGCGTTCGATGCGGCACTCGCGGGCGTTGCCGCGGCCTCGGCCGCTCCGCCCGCGGAGCGAAGACCGGCCAGCAGCATGAGGCCAAGGAAGAACCGACAGCTCGGACCTAGACGTGATTTCATGGTTCGCAGCGTAGTCACGCCCGGCTCACTGCCAAGTCCGGCCGCCATTTGCGGCCCACGCCACCCCCCTGCGCCCACCCCACCGGTTCCACCCGGACTCGCCTCCCCTCGCCTCGATGGCCTGCCAGAGATGGGTCCTCGGAATTCCGCGGGAACGCGCATGGTCTTCGCGTTGCCGCCGCGGGAGGTCCCCGCATCCGACGACCATCGCGCGGAGCGCGTGGACAACGCGCACGATCCGGATTTCATGGAGACGCCGCTGTTCGAGGTCCTTCTCCGCGAAACTTCGGGTTCCGCGGGGTGACAAGCGCTCCGCCCTGCGGGGCGGCGGACCCGCTGGCCCTCGGCCCCGCCCTCGTACCGGCGAGGCCGCTAACCACGACCCTGCCCTCACTTCCCGCTCGATTCGATCCCACTTTCCGACGTCTCCTCTTGCCGACTTTCCCGCGT
The DNA here is from genome assembly GCA_964512415.1 of uncultured Opitutaceae bacterium. Classification (GTDB taxonomy): domain Bacteria; phylum Verrucomicrobiota; class Verrucomicrobiia; order Opitutales; family Opitutaceae; genus UBA6669. Next base: position 1,782 of record CAZEJZ010000212.1, on the reverse strand, counting down.
CCCCGCCCCTTCAACCCCTCGCAACCATGACCGTCCCCACGGCCGCTTCGTCCCTTTCCGCTCCGACCTCGACTCCTCCGCCCATCGCGCTCGGCGATGCGTCTTCACGCGCGATCGCCACGCTCGTCGCGAAGCACGGCGAGGCGCACCACGCCGTGATCCAGGCCGGGGTTGACCGCGTCGCCACGCGGTGGAGCGCGACCGATGGCGATGCCGCGGCATTCGAAGCCTTTTGCACGAAACACTTCGTCGCCGACCCGGCGGAGCGCACGCGCCTGCTCGCCCGCATCGAGGGCGCGCTCGAGCAGATCACGGGCCACCTCTACGAGATGCGCCGCACGCTGCGCCGCCACCACGACCTCCGCGGCGACGAGTTTGAGGGCGTCGACGACATCCTGGCACAGTTTGATCCGTCGCCCGATCTCTCGGAGCAACTCTACCGCCAGAAGCTCGCGCACCTCGCGCTCCTGAACTTCGCGCGGCCCACGCTCAACGAGAGGCTGCGCGAGGGACCTTCGTGGACGGTCGAGCAATGGGCAGCCGCCCGCGTTGCTCACCAGTTTGGCCCGCGCATCCCTGCGGACCTCTCCGACCGCGCGCGCAAGAACGCGTTCGAGTCGGGCAAGTTCGTCTCCGACTTCCATGTGCCGGTCGGTGGCGTCGTCGACGCCAACGGCAAGCGCTGGTTCGAGGCCGACCGTCGCCTGATCGCGCACTGGCTCGTCCGCGAGGAGATCAAGGCCGGCTACGGCGACGCGGACGGCATCCACAAGCAGCGCGCGCTGACGTGGGTGATGGCGCGCCACATCGACGGCACGATCCCGACGCGCGTGATGAAGGGCGAGGAGAAGCGCGACTGGAACCCCGAGGCGAACACCGTCGCGGGCGGCGATCCGGGCGAAGTGCTCGGGCTCGTGCGCTACGAACACTGGATCCGGAACTTCCACATGGCGCAGGCGTTCGATCCGCTCTACCCCGACGAGCCGAGTGCGATCGCACGCAAATTCGCGCTCGAACGCGAGATGACCGAGACCGAGGTCGAGAAACTGATGGTCGACCTGCTCGAGTCGCCCGTGCGCAAGGACATCGCGGCGTTCATGACCAAGAAGCTCGGTCGGAAGCTCGAGCCCTTCGACATCTACTTCGACGACGTCGTGGAGGCAAAGCCTGCGGCCGAGCTGAACGCGGCGGTGAAGGCCCGCTTCGCCGACTTGAAGGACTTCGAGCGGAAGCTGCCCACCGTGCTGCGCGAGCTCGGCTTCAGCGCGGAGGATGCCGATTTCCTCGGCACGCACATTCGCGTCGAGTTCAGCAAGGGCGCAGGCCACGCGATGCGGCCTGAACTCACCGGCTACGCCGCGTGGCTGCGCACCTCGAGTCTCGAAAATGAGATTGGTTGGGACGGCTTTGACACCGCGATGCACGAGCTCGGCCACAACCTCGAGCAACTGTGCTCGACCTACTTCGTCTCGCGCCCCTCGCTGCGCGGCGTGCCGAACACCGCGTGCACCGAGGCGTTCGCGTTCCTCTACCAGTCGCTGGGCCGGCAGGTGCTCGGCCTCGAGACCGGGGAGCAGGCAGCGCGCGCCTTCCATGTGGACAGCCTGGCCACCATGCTCGCCGCGTTCCAGATCGCGGGCCCGAGCCTGCTCGAACTGCACACCTGGCGCTGGATCTACGCGAATCCGACGGCGACCCCGGAGCGGCTCCGCGACGAGGTGCTCGCCATCGCCGAGCGCCTGTGGTCGCGCTTCTACGAGCCGCACTTCGGCAAGGATCCCT
>CAZEJZ010000211.1:0-5564 GCA_964512415.1 uncultured Opitutaceae bacterium | reverse complement strand
TCCGCGGCCGCCACCGCGACTGACTTCAACGGCACCTGGAAAATCGACCTTCACCGCAGCACCGAACTCAGCCCCTGGAAATCGATGGAGCTGACCTTCGACGTCAAAGGCGATCATGTTGTCCTGCACCGCGCGTTCGCCTGGGGCCGCCGCACTTTCAAAGAAACGCTCGACCTCAATCTCAAGCAGGAGGTCAACTTCGTCCCGACCCCCTGGTGGCCCGATAACCGCCATCTCGGCGCTTACTCCGCCGGCGATCAGATCAAGCGGGTCCGCGCTTCCTGGCTCGATGGCGGACGTCTCCTGCGCCTGTCCAGCGACCTGACGCTCGAAACCCAGCAGGGGAACCGCGAGGTCAATATCCTCAGCGACTACAAACTCTCCGCCAACGGTGCCGTGCTCACGCTCACCGAGCTGCGCAGCACGCGCAACCGGCCGGTCGTCTACGTCTTCACCCGCGTCTCCGCCGTCCCCGCCTCCATCAAGCCATGAAGCCTTTCTCCGCCTGCCTGCTCCTTGTCGCACTCACCGGCGTTGTCAGCGCCGCCGGGATCGAACCCAAGAAGGTCGATCGCGCTCCCTCCCATGCCACCCTGATTCCGTTGTCGGAAAACTGGCGCATGGACGGCGACATCCCCACCCACGCGCTGATCCTTTCGCTCCAGGGACTGGCCAACCGTGAATCACCCCAGCTCTACCTGGAGTATCCGAAGTCTTGGCAGTGGGAGATCGTTCGTCCCCTCGTCGGCTTCCTTGAGCGTCGCCATGGGGTCCGCTTTGATCGCCTTCCCGAGAACGACGCCGAGGGCGCCCTCCAGCGGTTCAGCCGCTTCGCGAAGGGCTACATCGTCTGGGATCGCGAGGTTCGCAGCTCGCTCCTCGTCGCCTTCACCGCCGCCGGCGTGCTCGATGGCGTCGTGGTCAGCGAGGAACTCATCCCCCTCGCCGAGAAGCACGGGTTGAAGAAGCTCGAGGATCTGCGTGGCCGCTTCCGCGGCCAGCCGGATCATCAGATCTACCGCTGGGCCAAGGATGCCTACTGGAGCCGCTGCTCCCGCGACTACTACGTGGTGCTCGGCGGCCACGCCGGCATCGAGATGCAGCCGGGCGTCGCGGACTTCGCGATCAAGACCCGCGCCTTCTGCGCCGACCTCTCCGCCAATCCGGCACACCCGGAGGAACTGGCCCTGCTCAACGAGCTGCTCGCCCAGCAGAACCCCGCCAGCGTCGTGCTCGGCTGGCATTCCTACGCCAAGGACACCGAGGGGCAGCACACCACGCTCGTGGGCAACTACGGCCTGATTATGGAGGGTCTGCACAATGTGCCGAACGTCTCCTTCACGTGTCAGATTCCGCTCACGCCGGACTTCAAGTTCCGCAACAACCACTCCGTCGCCCCGGATGCCCGCCTGCAGCCGGAGAAGAAGGTGTACGTCGCCGCCCTCGCTACCGACTCCATGGGCATCGGGGCATGGACGAAGCCGGGCCGCGGCAAGATCCCGTACGGCTGGCAGGTGTTGATGAACTGGGTCTGGATGAATCCCCCGGCGCTCCAGTTCTTCTACGAGGACAAGGCGCCGAACGACTACTTCATCGGCGGCCTCAGCGGACCAGGCTACATGTACCCGAAGTCGATTCCGCCGGACAAGTTTCCCGCGCTCATGGCGAGCGCCCGAGACCTGATGGCCCGCCTTGATCTCCGCGTCATGGAGATCATGGACTATTCCCAGGGCAATCGCCACGTGGGCAACACCGACCTGCCCAAGGAAATCGTCGACCGGTACTACCACGAATTCCCCGACGTCATCGGCTTCATCAACGGCTACGGCTCCGCCCGCACGTTCGATCTGCGCGATACGCGGCCGTTCCTGAGCTACGACTACTACTTGGATGTGGAGCGACCCGAGGACGAGGCGGCCGCGGACGTCGAGGAACTGATCCAGCTCAATCCGCGCCGACCCTACTTCCTGCTGATGCACATCCGGGAATCCAACACCGTTGAAAAGGTGGCCTCGATTCTCAACCGGCTCAGCGAGCCCGTGGAGGTAGTCCCGTTGGACGTGTTCCTCAAACTCGCGGCCGGGGAGAAGACGTACCGCACAAACTACCAGAAGCCTTCGGATCCCGTGGATCTGAATCCCTAACTCCTGACCCGAATCACGCGCGGACCGGATCTCGTCCGCGCGCCTCGCCTTGATGCGCTCGCGCCGCCGCCCGGTCCTGCTCCTGCTCTCGCTTGCCGCGTTGCTCGCCCCGAATGGCCGGGGCGAGTCCAACGCACGCGTCTCCGTAGCCGACGCGGGGGCTCGAGCAGGGAGCGCCAGCCCAAGCTCTCCAGCGGGCGCACGGCCCCTGACCCATGCCGACTACGACGCCTGGCGGTCGATCCTGAGCCCGACGCTCTCCCCCGATGGCCGGACGGTCGCGTACGCCTTCATGCCGCTGGAGGGCGATGGCGAGTTGGTGATCCGCTCCGTGTCCTCGGGCGAGGAATTCCGGCAACCGCTGGGGGCGCTGCCCCCCTCTCCGACCGCCTCAGCCGACCACAATCCGGAGCGCCCGGCGCCGCGGCGGGAGCCGACGATCGTCTTTTCCCCGGAGGGTCGCTTTGTCCTCGCCACCCGTTTCGCTTCCGACGACGAGCGAAGGACCGCCCGGCGCGAGCGCAAAGCCGTGACCGACGGCTTGCTGATCATCGACACGACGAGCCGTCGCGTCGAACGCATCGACCGCGTGCGCGGATACCAAGTGGCGGGCCAAAGCCAGCCCTGGCTCGCCGTGCTCGTCGCCTCGTCAGATCCCTCCGCGAAGGGCGCGGAGCTACAACTCCGCCCGCTCGACAGCGCTTCGCCCGCGGCGATCCGGCGCTTCGGTGGCGTCACGGAGTACGCGCTGCAACGCGAGGGCCGGGTGCTGGTCTTCGCGACGGCGGCGGACGGCGACCGACCGGCCGGGGTGTTTTACGTGGTGCCCGGTACGGATGCTCCGCCCCAGCCGAGCCTGACGGGCGCGCGCGAGTACCGTCGACTCACGTGGGACCGTCAACAGCAGCGACTCGCCTTCTTCGCTCAATCCTCCAGCAACCGCGAGACCGCGGTTCAAGATGGACTCTTCCTCTGGGAAGCGGCCACGGCTCAGGTCCGCTCCCTGCTCGATACCAGGAATCCGGGGCCCTCGCTCCCCGCCGGGATGGCCGCGAGCCCGGATCATGCGCCCGTCTTCTCCTTCGATGGCTCGCATGTACTCCTCGTGCTGCGTCCGTCGCGGCCCGTCGAACTCGTCGCCCCACCCGCGGACGACGAGGAACGTGTCACCGCGGACATCTGGCATTGGCAGGATGAACTCCTGCAGCCCATGCAAGCCCAGCGAGCGCCGAAGGAACGCCTCCGTGGCCTCGCCACGCGGGTCGACGTGGCCACGGGAGCCACGCAGGGGCTGGGAGAGTTCCTGCCCGCGCAGGTCGCGCTCAGCCCCGACGGCCGACGCGCCTTCGTTCGCGACGACCGTCCCTATCGGGCGCGGCTGGATTACGAAGGGCCCTTTCACGACCTCATCCTGTTCACGGGCGACGGCGGGGAGCCGATCGTCGTGGCTCGCAAACTCAACGAATGGGCGGCGAGCCAGTGGTCGCCCGATGGACGCTGGATTGCCTTTCATCAAGACGGTCGCTGGGTCGCCTTCGACGCGCAGGCGCGTCAGCGGATCGACCTCTCCGCTGGCGTGGGCGTCTCGCTCGTCAACGAGGACAATGATCTGCCCCGCGCACCGCTGCCCCACGGCGCGGCCGGCTGGGCCACCGACTCCGCCTCGTTCTTGGTCTACGATCGCTTTGACCTCTGGCAGCTCTTCGTCGACGGACGCCCACCACGCGCACTCACCGCCGGCGCCGGACGGGCGTCCAAGATCGCGCTCCGCCTCGTCAGCCCCGCTCCGCTGCCCGGCGGACGGGAGATCCTCGGCGTCGATCTCATGAAGCCCCTGCTGCTGCGCGGCGAGAGCGAGCAGACCCGTGCGACCGGCTTTTTCCGGACCGCCATGGCACCGGGCGAAGCTCCTCTCCGCCTGCGCTGGGAGGACGCCCGACTCGACGTAGTCGCGCGTTCCGGTGAGACGGACGCCCTGCTCGTGACGCGGGCGCGGTTTGACCTCTTTCCCGACCTGCACGCGACCAACGCGTCGTTCGCCGCGCTCCAGCAGGTCAGCCAAGGCGACCTCCAGCGGCAGCCATTCGCGTGGGGCCGGGCCGAGCTGCGCACCTACCGCTCGCTGCACGGCGAGATCCTGCCCATGGCAGTCTTCCTGCCCGCGAATTTCGATCCCGCGAAGAAGTATCCGCTGATCGTGTACCTCTACGAGAGACTCTCCCAAACCGTGAATTGGTTCATCCCGCCGACGCCGGGTACGACGATCAATCCCTCCTTTTACACCAGCAACGGGTACATGGTCGTGATGCCCGATATCGCGTATCGGATCGGCGACCCCGGAGCGAGCGCCGTGGCGTGCGTGCTACCCGCCGTGGACGAAGTCATCCGCGGCGGTGGCGTGGATCAGGAGGCAATCGGCATTCAAGGACACTCCTGGGGCGGGTACCAGACGGCCTTCCTCGTGACCCAAACCACGCAATTCCGGGCGGCGGCGGCGGGTGCGACGGTGGGCAACATGACGAGCGCATACGCGGGCATCAGCATCGGCTCGGGTCGCTCGCGGCAATACAAGTACGAGAGCGAACAAAGCCGCATCAACCGTCCGCTCTACGAGGATCCGCTCGCCTACCTGCGGAACTCTCCGGTCTTCTTCGCGGACCGCGTCCGCACGCCGTTGCTCCTGCTGCACAACGACGGAGACGACACCGTGCCCTTCAGCCAAGGCGTGGAACTCTTCCTCGCGCTGCGCCGCGCCGGACGCGAAGTCTACCTCATCAACTATCACGGCGAGTTCCACGGCCTGCGCCGCCGGGCGGATCAGAAGGACTATGCTCGTCGCATGAGCCAGTTCTTCGACCATCACCTGAAGGGCGCCCCGCGGCCCGACTGGATGGCGCGCGGCGTTCCGTTCCTTGAGCGCGAGGCGGAGAAACTCCGCTTTCCCCTTTCTCCATGAATTCAACTCCCGTTATCGGTATCGATCTCGGTGGCACCAAGTGTGCCGTGAGCATTCCCGCCGGGGACCACGGCGTGAAAGAAGTGGCCCGCTTCGCGACGAGTACGCCCCAGGAGACGCTCCAGCGCCTTTTCGACGAGGTGGCCGCCCTGCGGCCGGCTCCCGGAACGGCCTTTGGCGTGTCGTGCGGCGGTCCGCTGGATGCGACGCGTGGACTGATCCTCTCGCCTCCGAACCTGCCCGGCTGGGACCGCATCGCGATCTGCGAGCAGATCACGGCCCGCTTCGGCGGTCGGGCTTGGCTCATGAATGATGCCAACGCCTGCGCGCTCGCGGAGTGGCAGGACGGCGCCGGCCGCGGCACGCGCAACATGATCTTCCTCACGTTCGGCACCGGCATGGGCGGCGGCCTGATCCTTGATGGACGCCTCTACGAGGGCACCACCGGCGACGCTGGCGAGGTC
>CAZEJZ010000210.1:0-5570 GCA_964512415.1 uncultured Opitutaceae bacterium | reverse complement strand
GCCATCGACTACGCGTTGAAGCCGGTTCTGTCGGTCCTCGGCGCAACGGAGATCCATCAGGGAGTCTACTCCACGGACGAACAGGTCAGGGTGACGCCTGACGGAGCCCTGACGATGCACGACGAACTCCGCGCCCGGCACGACGCCGCCGTCGAACAGTTCGCGACCGCCGTCGAGGCTCGTCGCTCCAAAGGTTCGGCCTGATCAGCGCCACTCGTGCCGCGGATAGCGGCGGGACAGCTCGGCACGGACTTTCGGATACATTTCGCTCCAGAACCGGGTCAGGTCGTCCGTCACCTGAATCGGGCGGTGATTGGGTGCGAGCACCTCGATCGTCACCGGCACCCGGCCGTGGCCGAGGGTGAAGCGGCCGTCGACACCGTACAGTTCCTGGATGCGGGCGCTGAGGATCGGCGGGCCTTCCGCCGCGTAGCGGATGCGGGAGCGCCGGCCGTTCGCCATCGTGATCTTCTCCGGAAGGTAATCGTCGAGCACGGCTAGTTGCTCCGCGGTGAGCCAATCGCGCAGGACCGGCATCACCTCCTTCTCCTTCACGGCGCGAGCGCCCAATTCCCCGTAGCAGATCTGCTCGATCAGGGTTGCCCGGTCGCTCTCGGTCAGCGGATTCACCTCCAACTCGGGGAACCACTCGGCCAACCGATTGACGCGGACGATCCACTGCTCGACCGACTCGTCCCAGGCATCGATCGTGATCCGGCCCGCCAGCACCTCGCGGGTCAGCAACGCCGCCGCCTCGCTGAGCGGAGCCTCGTCCGACGAGACACGGGCCTCGAGCACCAGATCACGAAAGCGCCGCTCGCGGCGGGAGACCACGCGCTTCGCCTGCTCGTCGTAGACCACGCCCCGGGTCTCGCGGTAGTCGTCGGGAAAGAGTTCCTTGAGCCACGCTTCCTCGACGGCGGTCGCGAGCGAGAGCAGCACATTCACCTCGCCGCCCCGGCCCTCCACCTCGCTAATCTCCGCGGCCACCAGCAGCGGGCTGCGCTGGATCGCACTTTCTCGGGCCAGCAGGCCGCGACGCTGGTGGACGAGTTCGCACCGGAGCGTTCCGGCGTCGAGCCGCCGCGCGACCTGATCCGAGAAGCCGGCCAGCACGCAGCGCCGCACCGCCGCGCCGTCCACCCGGCGTTCGGACACATCCAGTCCCTCCTTCTCCGCGATCTCAAGAAACTGGCTGAAGAGCGGGCCCACTTGTCGCGCTCCCTGCGCGTGAATCCCGAGGCGACGGCAGGCGTCGACCGCATAGCGCGCTGAATCCGCATAGCGCCACGCCCGCATGAGCAGGAAGAAATCACTCTCGGTCTCCTCACCGAGAGCATCCTCGCGCGCGTCCTCCACCTCGCGGGACACCCCGCGCAGCAGGAAGCTCCGACCCTGCGTCAGCGCCGCCATCAGCGCCACGGACCGTACGCACCCGCGTGCATCGGCCTCGAGCAGCATGCGGGCATAGCGCGGGTGAACCGGAAAGCGCAGCATCTTGCGGCCAAGGTCCGTGATCGCTCCGCCACCGGCGGCGGTCCCCGCGGCCGCCGCCACGGCACCGAGATCGACGAGCAGCGCCTCGGCCCGCGCGAGCGCCTTGGGGTCGGGTGATTCCAGCCACGGGAAGCCGGCCACGTCGGTGATCCCGCTCGCCTTGAGCGTCAGGACGACCTCGGACAAGTCCAGCCGGCGCACCTCCGGAATCTCCTGCGGGGCGCGCTGGCCGTGCTCCCGTTCCGTCCAGAGGCGGACGCACACGCCGGGTGCAGTCCGGCCTGCGCGCCCCGCGCGCTGATCCGCGCTCGCCGCGGAGATCTTCTCGACCAGCAGCGTGTTGATCCCGCGATGTGGATCGAAGCGCGCGATCCGCGCCAGGCCACTGTCGATGACCGCCGTCACGCCATCGATCGTGAGCGAAGTCTCCGCGACATTGGTCGAGACGATGATTTTCCGCGCTTCGCTGCGCGCGACCGCGCGATCCTGCGCCTACGTCGGGAGTTCCCCGTGCCACGGCAGCACCACGCAGTCACGCAGCCCCCGGCGTCCCTGGATCGCCTGAACCGTGCGGCCGATCTCGTAGGCACCAGGCATGAAGACGAGCAGGTCTCCGGCGGTCTGGGCCGCCACCCGCTCACACTCGGACGCTGCGGCATCCCAGACCGCCTCGCCCGAGGTGTCCACGGAGCGCGCGAGGTACTCGATGCGCACCGGATGTGTCCGCCCCTGAGAGACCAGCACCTCGCACGGCGCGAGGTAGCCGCGCAGCGCGCCGGCATCAAGGGTTGCCGACATCACGATGATCCGCAGGTCCGGCCGCGCGGAGCGCTGGATCTGCAGCGCCCGCGCCAGCGAGATGTCTCCGTAGAGGTGCCGCTCATGGAATTCGTCGAAGACGAGCGCGTTCACGCCGCGGAGCAGCGGGTCCGCGCTCATCTGCCGCAGCAGCACGCCCTCCGTGACGAAGCGGATGCGCGTCGCCGCGCTCACCCGCGACTCCAAACGTATCTGGTAGCCCACTACACCACCCAGCGGCACGCCCAGCTCCTCCGCCACCCGGCGGGCGAGCAGGCGCGTGGCGAGGCGCCGGGGCTGTAGGACGACGACCTCGCCGCGTTCGCCAAGAACCCCGCCCGCGAGCAGCATCTGCGGCAGTTGGGTCGATTTCCCCGAACCCGTGGGCGCCTGCACGATCAGCCGGCCCTCGCGCCGGACGGCCTCGAGGATTCGGGCCTCCAGCTCGTAGATCGGGAGCGTGCGGGCGTCCATGGAAACGGTCACACAATCGGCTTCGGCATCCCGCTGGCAAGCCATGCGTTGCCGCGGTTGCGAAGGCGCTTTCCGCCGGTGAACAACCGGTGAATAACGTTATTCACATCTTATGCACAAGTGCATTGATAGTGAACAACTTCCGTCACTTTTATCTTCCCTTTTTTCGAAGGTGGGGCATGGTTTGCCTTGTTCCTTGATAGAACAGTCGAGACCACGGCGGCATGAAAAACCCGCCGCAGGGCGACTGGGATAATCCCGGGTGACCGGGGAACGGAAGGGGGCAGCTGGTGCCTTCTTCCCCTCGGGGTGCGCAAGCGCCCTAGCAGGCACATATCACCAGCTCCTCTGGACGGTGTCGTGACCGTGCCAGTTGCCACGAATCAGGAGCTGAGCGGCCAGGAGCGAAGTAGAAACCGCTTCCGCGCCGAGTCAGGTGTACGGACCGTTTCGATCCGTGCGCCGACGCAGTTACCCAGAGGGTTACGGCTGCTACTGCGCAGACCAGCACGCAAACGCGTTGTCCGGCGGGGCCACCCGCCAAAAGGCCTTTCCCAACACGGGCGAGGCGCGCAAGGACGACGTGAATGCGGGGAGCGAGCGGGCCCGGCAAAGCCCGTCAAACCTCCTTCGTTTGGGCGGCGTCGCCAACCGGCGTCACCCAACTGCAAGTCCGAAAGCAGCCTGAGAGTTAAGAGGCTAGACCCGTAGCACGGGGCCAACGCCCGGCCAAAAGCCGGGGCCGTCCCCGCGAGCACGGTGCCGACGCGAAACAACCTAAGTTGCAGGCGTGTCAGCACCTCGTCCAGCGAGCCACTCCCGGCAGGGAATGTCCGATCTGGGCGCAGAGGCCTCACTCAAAATCCCGTCCCGCGAGGGACGAGACGGTCCCGCCATGAGACCGACAGCCGTGCGCTGCCGCACGGAGTGGCGTCGGGAAGCATACCGCCCGCGAAAGCGAGAGCGCCCAAGGTGTGCGTCGGGGAAGAGCGCGTGGCGAACGCCCACTCCCAAGTTTGGCCCCGGGACCGCAAGGTCCCGGGGCCTTCTCTTTTTCAGCCGTCGCCACGCATCGACCGCAGTGGCGCAGCGTCGCTACCCAGTTGCGACAACGGCGTTCCTCCGTCGTCAGCGAACGACTGTCGATCGGGTGAGCCCGGGGCGGGCCTGCCGGACCGCGTTGCTGGGGAGTCGGCGCGCGCAGCAGCCGCCTTCCGCCTTGCCAAGGCCCCCCCGGCCCCGCAGGTTCTTCGGTTTTTCGACTCGCCGCTCGGCGCCGTGCCATGAACCAGAACATCCGTAACATCGCCATTATCGCCCACGTTGACCACGGGAAGACCACCCTCGTCGACAAGCTGCTCAAGGAAGGCGGCGTCTACCGAGCCAACCAGCAGGTCGAGGAACGGGCCATGGACTCCATGGACCTCGAGAAGGAGAAGGGCATCACCATCAAGGCCAAGAACACGTCCGTCCACTGGCGCGACAAGACGATCAACATCGTCGACACCCCCGGCCACGCCGACTTCGGCGGTGAGGTCGAGCGCGCCCTGCGCATGGTCGACGGCGTGCTGCTCGTGGTTGACGCCTACGACGGCCCCCAGGCCCAGACCCGCTTCGTGCTCCGCAAGGCGCTTTCCCACGGCCTCAAGGTGGTGCTCGTCATCAACAAGATCGATCGCGACAACGCCGATCCGAAGAAGATGTACGACAAGGTGCTCGAACTCCTGCTCGAGCTCAACGCCTCCGAGGAGCAGTTCGACGCCCCCGTGGTCTACGGCTCCGGCCGCGATGGGTACATGATGTACCACCTGACCGACGAGCGGAAGGACATGACGCCGCTGTTCCAAACCATCCTGGACCACGTCCCGCCCCCCTTCGCAAAGCCGACCGAGCCTTTCCACATGCTCGTCTCCAACATCGACTGGAGCGACTACGTGGGCCGCATCGCGGTGGGCAAGATCCTCGGGGGCCAGATCAAGGTCGGCGACACGGTCTTCGTCATCCGCCACGCCACCGGCCAGCGGGTCCGCGCCAAGATTTCCAAGGTCTTTGAGTTCACCGGGCTGGGCACCCGCGAAACCGACAACGCAGTCGCCGGCAACATCGTCGGCCTCTCCGGCTTCGAGGACGTCGATATCGGTGACACGCTGACGATCGAGGAAGCCGGCCACGCGCTGCCGTTCGCACAGATTGATCCTCCGACGCTGGAGATGCAGTTTTGCGTCAACGATGGCCCGCTCGTCGGCAAGGAGGGCAAGCTCGTCACGTCGCGCCAACTGCGCGAGCGCCTGTTCCGCGAGCTCAAGACGAACGTCTCCATCCACGTGGAAGACAGCGACAAGGCGGGCGTCTTCAACGTAAAGGCCCGCGGCGCCATGCAGATCGCGGTGCTGGTTGAGACCATGCGCCGCGAGGGCTTTGAGCTGCTCGTCTCCCGCCCGACCGTGATCGAGCGGGTCGAGAACGGCCAGCGCCTGGAGCCGTACGAGACCGTCTGGATCGAGGTGCCGGACGAGTGCGTCGGGTCCATCATGCAGAATCTCGCCAACCGTCGCGGCCAGATGACGAACATGGAGAAGCTCCCCCACTCCACCATGATCGAGGCCACGATCACGACCCGCGGCCTGATCGGCCTTGAAATCGACGTGGTCAACGCGACCAGCGGTCGTGGCGTGATGAGCCACTTGTTCAAGGAGTACGGTCCGTACGCGGGCGAGGTCCTGACGCGCCTGAGCGGCACGATCATCGCCACGGATCCGGGCGTCACCACCGCCTACGCACTCGAGATGGTGCAGGAGCGC
>CAZEJZ010000209.1:0-5584 GCA_964512415.1 uncultured Opitutaceae bacterium | reverse complement strand
GCCCACGGATGCGGTGGATGTCGCGGTCGCCACGCCGGTGGAGTCCGACCGTCGGGCCGTCGCAGCCATCGATGGCGGCAAGGCTCCGCAGGAACTCCTCACCGCCGCTCCGGAGAAGACCCGCTACGACGAGTCGGCCATGGTCCGCGATCACGCCAAGGGCCTGCCCATTCCCGACGCGCCGCCGGAAGTGGAGACCGACGACGCGAAGGCCGCGCCACCCAAGTCGGCGGACGCCGTGCTCGTCGATCGGGTCCTCGAGCGGGCCCTGCACCTGCATCGGGCGCTGCGGGCGATCCGCCGGATTTAGGGACGGGGAGCCAAGCGCCGCCCCCCGCGAAGGTTGCCTTTCGTTCAGAAGCGGATTGTTTGCTGGATTCAAGGCATGAGCGAGAAGCGCACTCTCCTTACCGTCTGCACGGCCAACACCTGCCGCAGCCCGATGGCGGCTGGCTTGTTGGCGCATGCGCTCGCCGCCCAGCCGGAACCGCTGCGCTCCCTCCAGGTGGTCTCGGCCGGAGTCGCCGCTCGAGGCGGTGAGCCCGTTTCCGCCAATTCGGCGGCCGCGCTCAAGCGCGTGGGCCTGAACATCGACCGTCATGTCAGCCGCCCGCTCTCGCAGGCGCTCGTGGACGATGCCTTGGCGATCTTCTGCATGACGGAGGGTCACCGCAGCATGATCCAGCTGCGGTTTGATCCTCCGCCCCGGCACCTCTACCTCTGGCGGGAGTTCCTGCCGGCGGGCGACCCGGAGATCGCCGATCCCTTCGGCGGGAACCTCCGCGTCTACGAGTCGTGCCGCGATGAAATGGTCGAGGCCATCCCCTCGCTGATCGCCTTCCTGCAGCGCCTCCGGCGCGGCGACGCGTAGGCGGCGGTTTTTGCTTCCGATCCGGGGATTTCGCTGCTTCCTCGGAGACCGGCCGACGCGGGTGCGGTTCGTTGCCCGCCGAGGCCGCTTTCCCATGCTCAATTCGTCACCGCTCGCCCAACTCGACCCGGAGATCTCCGCCGCCATCGCCGCGGAGTTTGATCGCCAGCAAAGCCACATCGAGCTGATCGCCTCGGAGAACTTCACCTACCCGGCGGTGATGGAGGCCCAGGGCAGCGTCCTGACCAACAAGTACGCCGAAGGCTATCCGGCGAAGCGCTGGTACGGCGGCTGCGAGCACGTCGATGTGGTGGAGACGCTCGCGATCGAGCGCGCGAAGCGGCTCTTCGGCGCGGAACACGCGAACGTGCAGCCGCACTCCGGTTCCCAGGCCAATTTCGCCGTGTACACCGCGGTGCTCTCGCCCGGCGACAAGGTGCTCGGCATGAATCTCGCCCACGGCGGCCACCTCACGCACGGCAACCCGGCGAACTTCTCCGGCAAGCTCTACCAGTTCTGCCAGTACGGCGTGCGCGAGGACAACGGGCTGATCGACTACGACGAGCTCGCCGCCGTCGCCCTCCGCGAGAAACCGAAGATGATCACCGTCGGCGCGAGCGCGTACTCGCGGATCATCGACTTCGCCCGCATGGGCGAAATCGCCCGCAGCGTGGGCGCTTACCTCTTCGCGGACATCGCCCACATCGCCGGTTTGGTCGCCACCGGGGTGCACCCGTCCCCGGTCCCGCACGCGGACTTCGTCACAACCACCACGCACAAGACCCTGCGCGGCCCGCGCGGCGGCCTGATCCTCTGCCGCGACGCGCACGCGAAGGCGATCGACTCGGCCGTGTTTCCCGGCAGCCAGGGCGGCCCGCTGATGCACGTCATCGCCGCCAAGGCCGTCTGCTTCCACGAGTGCCTCAAGCCCGACTTCCGCGCGTACGCGGAGCAGGTCGTGCGCAACTCCCGCGCCTTCGCCGCCGCGATGATCGCCCGCGGCTACAAGGTCGTCTCCGGCGGCACCGACAATCACCTGTTCCTCGTCGACCTCCGCGCCAATCTGCCCGAACTCACGGCGAAGAAGGCTCAGGAGACGCTGGATCTCGCCCACATCACGCTGAACAAGAACACCGTGCCCTTCGAGACCCGCTCGCCCTTCCAGGCCTCCGGCATCCGCATCGGCACGCCGGCCGTGACGTCGCGCGGCATGCGCGAGAGCGACATGGACGGCATCGCGGGCGCGATCGACCTCGTGCTCAAGGCCATCGGCACGCCCGACGAGGCCGCCACCTTGGTCAAGGCGCAGGAGCGGGTGGCCGCGCTCATCTCGCGTTACCCGCTGCCGTACCGGCGCTGAGCCGCGCGACGCCAGCGCCGCGATCACGTCCGAGTTCGTCACCACTCCGCGTGATGCGACCGCATGCCGCGCGGTCGCCGGAATTGCCTGCGCGGCAGGGCGTTTGCCGCAGCTTCCCGCGTGGCACGGCGTTTGCCGCTTGGCGGCCCGGGTGCGACGGGTTTTGCTGCCTCTCTCGTGTCCACGTCCGCCCCCTCGTCCCCGCGCAGGCTGTCGCTCGGCGTCATCTTCCTGACGCTGTACATCGACCTGATCGGGTTCTCGATCATCTTCCCGCTGGGGCCGGATTTGCTGCGACATTACCTCGCCGCGGAGGGACACTCCGGGATCCTCGGCGCGCTGCTGCAAGGGTTGAACAGCGCCGCCTCGGCGCTGGGCAATGAGCGGCACCTGCCCGAGGTGCTCTTCGGCGGAGTGATTAGCTCGCTCTTCTCGATCCTGCAGTTCGTCTTCGCGCCGTTCTGGGGCGGGCTCTCCGACAAGCGCGGGCGGCGTCCGATCCTCCTGCTCACCGTCGCCGGAACGGCGGCGAGTTACCTGCTCTGGGTGTTTTCCGGCTCGTTCTGGCTTTTCCTCGTCGCGCGCCTGATCGCCGGCGCCTTCGGCGGCAACCTCTCGGTCGCGACCGCGGCGGTGGCGGACGTGACCACGCGGGCGGAGCGCTCGCGGGCGATGGGACTGGTCGGAGCCGCCTTCGGTCTCGGGCTGGTCACTGGACCGCTGCTGGGTGCCGTGGCGGTGCGGGTTGACCTGACGGAGTGGTTCCCGTCGCTGGTGCCGTGGGGCCTGAACCCGTTCTCGGCACCGGCCCTCTTGGCGTGCACCATGAGCGTGGTGAACCTGATCTGGATCGCCGCCCGGTTCCGCGAACCGCTTTCGGACGCCGCGCGCCGCGAGGCCCGCGAACCCCGGTTGCGCAACCCGGTGCGCGCCCTGCTCGAACAGCGGCGGCCCGAGCTGCGCCGGATCAACATCGTCTCCTTCCTGTACTCGGTCGCGTTCGTCTCGATGGAGACGTCCCTCGTCTTCCTCGCGGCGGAGCGCTTCCGGTTCTCGCCCCATGACAACGGCCTGTTGATGGGCTTCCTCGGCGTCTGCTCAATCCTCACTCAAGGGGTGCTGGTCCGGAAGCTCCTCCTCCGCCTCCGGGAAACCCGGGTGTTGCTCATCGGTCTGGCCACGTCAGCCGCCGGCCTCGTCACGATCGGATTCTCACCCGCCCCGGTTTTCCTGTACGCCGGCGTCGGACTGCTCGCGCTGGGCGGGGGGCTGATCAATCCCGCCTCCAGCGGGCTGATTTCCCTCTACGCCGGCGAACAGGAACAGGGACGGGTCCTCGGCATCTTCCGTTCCCTCGGCTCGCTCGCCCGCGCGATCACGCCGCTGGGTGCGGGCGCGATCTTCTGGACGTTGGGAGCAGAAACCATCTTCAGCGCCGGCGCGGCGCTCGCGATCGTGGCGGCCTGGATCGCCCTGCGCCTGCCCCAGCCCCGCATCGGATGACGGCGGTTCCCAGGCTACCTCAGACTCCCTCCTTCGCCCGGTCCCCGCTCCTCGCCGGGCTCCTCGCCGTCGCCCTGCTGGCGCTGTCCGGCTGCGCGCTCCTGCCCCGAAATCCAGAGCCGGGACGCACCACATTCTCCGCCCCGCTGGTCAGCCTGCCACTCGTCCTTACCGCCAACACGCCGATCATCGAGATCCCCCGTCCCAAGTCGGGATCGTGGCGCTTCCTCATCGATACCGGTTCGTCCGTGACGCTGGTGTCACCGGAATTCGCCGCCCACGCCGGCCGCCGGGGCGCAACGCCCGAGGCCGCCGGGGTGTCCGTGCGCTCCGCCGGCGGCGAAGTCGTCACGCTGCCGGCGGTCACGCTCCGACGCCTCGACCTGGGCGGTGTCCGCTTCGAATCCGTGCCCGCCGTGGTCTACGATTTCGATGCGTTGTCGGATCATTTCGGCGAACGGATCGATGGCGTGCTGGGATTCCCGCTCTTCCGGGAGACCGTCCTCACGCTGGATTACCCACAGTCCAAGCTCCGCCTCACCCCCGCAGGCAGCAGCGGCGGGCTCACGCCGGGCGCACGGCTGCGCTTCGACCCAGCGAACCGCGTCCCGCTCGTCCCCATGGAGGTCGCGGGCCAGCCCGTGAGCGCCTTGGTCGACACCGGAAGCGACGGCGGGGTGCAACTCAACCCCGCCGGTCTCACGCTCCGCTTCGTGCAGCCTCCCATCGCGGGGGCGAAGGTCGCCACCCTGACGGGCGATCGGCAGCAGCACCTGGGTCGCCTCGAGGATCACGCACGCCTCGGCACGCACGTCCTTTCCCAGCCCATCATCGACGTGAACGATTCGCTCAGCTCGATCGGCGGCGGGGTGCTGCGGCACTTCGTCGCGACCTTCGATCAGGCGCGGGGGGAACTGACGCTCTTCCGCGACCCGGGCACGAGCCTTGCCTCGCCGGCAGTGCGGAGCGGAGGGCTGAGCTTCCGCCGCACCCCCGCCTATTGGCGAGTCTCGCATGTAATCGCCGGTTCACCGGCGGCGCGCGCCGGCATTCAGGAAGGCGATCTGGTCATCCGCATCGAAGGCGAACCGGTGGCCCAATGGACCCTGCGCCGCTACGACGCGGTCACCGCTCGCGCGTCCGCGCTGCAACTGACCTTCCTGCACGGCCTGCAGGAGCGGACCGAGCGGATCGAGTTCTTCACGCTGGTGCCCTAACCGGGCGCGGCCTGCGGAGCCCGGAGGCGGAACGCACCCGCTCCGTCCTCGCCGGTGACCCAGGGCCGGGCCACGACCTGATCCTCGAGCTTCCAGCCCCGACCCGCGGGCGAGGCGAGGAAGGCCTCGACCACGCCTTCGTTCTCCTCGCGCTCCAGACTGCAGGTCGAGTACACGAGGCGGCCGCCGGGAGCCACGCGGCCGGCCGCGGCGCGCAGCAGCGCGAGCTGCTGGCTGGCGTGGCGCGCGATGTCGCCGGCCTGCAGGCGCCAGCGGACGTCGACGCGATGGCGCATCACGCCGGTGTTTGAACACGGCACGTCGAGCAGCACGCCGACGAAGCGGTCCGGCAGACCCTGGTCGCGAAAGGTTTCGGCCCGGGCCGTCTCGAGGTCGAGCCCGGCCAGGTCCACGTGGACGCCCCGCACCTGGGCGAGGTTCTCCCGCAGTCGATCCAGCCGCGGTCCCGGGAGATCGAGAGCGACCAGCCGACCGGCCCCGTGCAGGCGGTCCGCGATCAGCACGCTCTTGCCGCCGGGGGCGGCGCAGGCATCGAGGAGCGTCTCGCCGGACACGGGTTGCAGGAGATCGACCGCATGGCGGGTCGCGGGATCCTGGATGTAAAGCTGCCCG
>CAZEJZ010000208.1:0-5592 GCA_964512415.1 uncultured Opitutaceae bacterium | reverse complement strand
TCCAAATTGAACGGGCCACCAACTCCTTGCCGGTGCCGCTCTCGCCGGTGATCATCACCGTGACGTCGCTGGCCGTCACCTGGCCGATGACCTTGAACACGTCCTGCATCACCGGCGACGCACCGACGATCCCTTCCTTGTAATCCTCGCTGTTGAGGCTCGGCTTGTAGTCGACGGCCGCCCGCATGTCCGCACCAGCCTTCAGCGCGTTGTCGACCAGCGTCAGCACCTTCTGCGGGTCGAAGGGCTTCATGATGTAGTCGAAGGCCCCATACTTCATCGCCTCGATCGCGGTCTGCGCCGTGCCGAACGCGGTCATCAGGATGACGAGTTGGCGCGGGTTCGCCGAGCGGATGTGCTGGAGCGCCTCAAGCCCGCTCATCCCCCCCATGCGAACATCGAGAAAAACGACGTCCGGCGGCGACTTCTTCACGGCGGCGATCCCCAATTCGCCGCTCGCCGCCTCCGTTACCTGCCAGCCCCGCGAGGACAGAACTCGCGCGAGCGAGTAACGGATCTCGGCGTCATCATCGATGACCAGAATCGTGGGTCGCTTGGCGGAGTCTTCAGGCATGGCAAAACCCTGCGATGGAAGCATTCCCCCTGCCAAAGGCGAGAATCCGGTGAAGCGAAAGACGGCCCCTGCCGCCGAACGCCTGCAATACTGCCCCTCAGACCTTAATGAAGATCCCCTTCAGGTTCATGTCGAGTTGCTGCGGATTCGGGGAGAATCGCAGCGCATCGCCCTTGGAAATCTTCCCCGCGCGCACCAACCGGAGCAGGTCGCGATTGAACGCGAAGGTGCCCGACTCGTTGCCGCTGTCCAGGAGCCCCTGAATGCGCTCAAATTGTCCTTCAAGCAGGAGATTCCGGACGGTCGCATCCGCATGCAGCACCTCGTTGGCCGGCAGGCGTCCGCCACCCTCAAGGGCCGGGATGAGCTTCTGGCAGATGAATCCGCGCATGCACCCCGCGATCTGTCGCCGGGCTTGGATCTGTTGATCCGGTGGGAAGAACTCAAACAGGCGCGTCAGGGCCTGCGAGGTGGAACCAGCATGCAACGTCGAAAACACCAAGTGACCCGTCTCCGCCGCGCTCATCGCCGTCTCGAACGTCTCCCGGTCGCGCATCTCGCCGATGAGGATCACGTCGGGATTCTGCCGGAGCACCGACCGTACCGCCTGGCCGAAGTCCGGTACGTCGAGGCCCACCTCGCGCTGCTGGAAGACCGACTTGTCATCCTGGAAGGTGTACTCGATCGGATCCTCGATCGTGATGATGTGCCGGTCCGGGTTTCGGTTGATCCAGTTCAGCAGCGCCGCCATCGTCGAACTCTTGCCGGAGCCGGTCGAACCGCAGACGAGCACGATGCCGTCGACTGCCTGCGCGAGGCGCAGCAAGGGTTCCGGCTGCAGGTTCAACTCTTCCAGCGTGGGCACCCGATTCTTGATGTGCCGGAACACCACGCTCACCTGCCCGCGTTGCCGAAAGGCGTTGACGCGGAAACGTCCGATGTCGTCCGCCACGTAGGAGAAATCCACCTGTCCATCCTGCTCCCAAGCCCGCCGGAATGACGGGGGCACCACTTCGTCGACGAAGGCTCGAGCCTCCTCCTCCGCGATGATGTCCATGTCCACCGGCTTGAGGCGGCCGGAAAGGCGGACAAAGCCGGGCTTCCCGGCCTTGACCACGACGTCGCTGGCTCCGCTCTGGACCGCCAGCCTCAGGAGATCCTCGATCAACTCGGAATGTGCGCTCATCGTCCGTCAGGGAGAAAAAAACGTTGCGATCCCACCGGGGTGGTCTGGTTTGCTCGGAAGGTTTTCCCTCCATGAAGCTCCGCCCCCTCACTGGCGCGATCACCGCGCTCGTCACGCCGTTCAAGGATCAAGGTGTCTGCCATGAAGACCTTAAACGGCTCGTGGAGTTTCAGATTAAGGCCGGAATCGACGGTCTCGTCCCGGTTGGCACCACGGGGGAATCCCCTACCCTTGACCACGAGGAGCATCTGGACGTGATCCGGGCCGTAATCGCCACCGCACGCGGCCGGGTGCCGGTCATTGCCGGCACGGGCTCGAATTCGACCCGGGAAGCGGTCGATCTCACCGCCCTCTCCCACGCGGCGGGAGCCGATGCCATGCTGGTCGTCGCCCCGTACTACAACAAGCCGAGCCAAGAGGGCCTCTTCCAGCACTTCTGCGCGGTCGCCGACGCCACCGATCGACCCATCATCCTCTACTCCATCCCCGGACGCTGCGGCATCGAAATCAGTGTTGGTGTCGTCGAGCGCCTCGCCCGCCGCTACCGTCACGTCCGTTGGATCAAGGAAGCCGGTGGCTCCGTTGAACGGGTGGATCTGCTGAAACAAGCTATGGGCAAGGACCTTACGGTGCTGAGCGGTGACGATGGGCTCACGGTGCCCTTCATGTCCGTCGGCGCCGAGGGCGTGATCAGCGTGGCCTCGAACCTCCTGCCGCGGGAGGTATCGCGTCTCACCCGATTGGCCCTCGCCAATGACTTCGCCGCCGCGGGCAAGCTGCACCGGCGACTCTTCCCGGTCTTCAAGGCGTTGTTCATCGAGCCTAATCCGGTGCCGGTGAAGGCCGCACTCGCCGCCGACGGTCGCATCTCCTCGGCCGAGGTCCGCGCCCCCCTCAGTCCCCTGCTTCCCGCCTCACAAAAGGTGCTCGCCCAAGCCCTCTCGGACCTGCGATCCTGAGGACATGGCTCTCTCCATCAGCATCGTCGGCGCCAAGGGGCGCATGGGACAAGCCATCGCCGCCGCGGCCGAGGCCGCGGGCCATCAGATCGCCGCCCGGGTCGACGCTGGCGACACCCTTGCGGATGCCTTTTCGTCCGGGGACGTCGTCATCGACTTCTCTTTCCACCAAACGACCCGAGCCGTCCTCGAACTGGCGGTGGCCCACCACCGCCCGGTGGTGATCGGTACGACGGGTCACCCAGCGGCCGAACGTCGCGAACTCGCCGCTCTCGCCGGTCGCATCCCCTGCGTCTGGGCCGGAAACTACTCCGTCGGCGTCAATCTCCTCTTCGCCCTCACGCAACGGGCTGCCGCCGTCCTTGGTCCAGAGTACGACTGCGAGGTGGTCGAGATGCACCACCGCTTCAAGAAAGATGCCCCCTCAGGCACCGCCGCCCGTCTGCTCGAGATCGTTCTCCAGGAGCGCAAGTTGAGCGAAGCCGCCCTGCGCCACGGGCGCGAGGGGATCGTCGGTGAGCGAACCGCCTCCGAGGTCGGTATCCACGCGCTGCGCGGCGGCGATGTCGTGGGAGACCATACCGTGATGTTCGCCGCACTCGGCGAGCGCCTCGAACTCACGCACAAGGCTTCCGACCGCAGCATCTTCGCCCGCGGCGCCGTCCGCGCCGCCGAGTGGATCGTCCGCCGTCCCGCCGGGTTGCACGACATGCAGGACGTTCTCGGTCTGAGTTCCTCATGATCACGTCGATCCAGGGCGTCCTCGCTGCGGCGACACCCCTGTCCGCCACCATCGAACTCAATGGGTTCGGTTACGAGGTCCACATCCCGGTGACGACCGCCGAGCAACTCCCGGGAATCGGTGCGACCGTCAAGCTCCACACCCACGTGATCTACCGCGAGGACGCTCAGACGCTCTACGGGTTCGCCACCGTGGAGGACCGCGACTTCTTCCGCCTGCTGATCGACCACGTGACGGGAGTGGGTCCTAAGTTGGCCACGTCCATCATGAGCAAGCTCTCCGTCGCCTCACTCGAGGCCGCGATTCGCAGCGGGGACCTGACTCTGCTCGCGAAAAGCCCCGGCATCGGCAAGAAGACCGCCGAACGCCTGATCGTTGAACTGCGCGGCAAGCTGGGTCCCGGGGCAGGCTCCGCGAGCGCTCCCGGACTTTCGTCCGAAGCTCCGGGGACGGCCCCGTCCGCTGCTGGCGGCAAGGTCTCCACCCGGAGTGCGGACGCCGTCAAAGCCTTGATCGCCCTCGGCTACAAGGCCGCGGACGCCGACGAGGCGGTCCGTCATGCCGCGCTGGCACTTGGAGCCGGTGCGACCACCGAGCAACTGATCAAGCGCGCGCTCGCGTAGTTGCCCCCTCCGGGCCCAGATCAGCGCTGAAACTGAAACGCCGTCATCTCCAGCGTCGCCTGCAACGGCCGCTGGCTCGGCGGCACCGACTCGCCCGCCCGGACGGGGATCGCACGCTCGCTGAATCGCAGCTCTTCAGGCCGGGGTGCACGCACGGCAGGCAACCGGACCTCATCGAGCCACGAGAGATCGGCCGACGCGACGGCGACGAACGACGAGCCCGGCTCCCGCTCGGCCGAGGCTGGAACCCACAGGGAACGCATCCGCAATCCGCGCGGCTCCGGGGAGGCCGGAACCGTGACGTCCCACATCTCCAACGTGGACGCAGCACCGCCGGGAGAGACCGTGGCGACCGCCGACGGAGCGCGGGAGGCGACCGCCACCGTCGCGACGGAATCTCCCTTGCGGACGGGCAGCCCCACGACGATCGCGGCGATCACCCCCACGGCAACCGCCGCGGCCGCGCCGGCGGACCATGACCAGTCGCCCCAGCCAGAACGCACCGGGCGCGAATCCTCGCCGCGCCGTTCACGCAGCGCGCGGACCACCTCCGCGGTGCGCGGTGCCAATGAGCGATCGGCCTCGAACAGCACCTCGCAGCCACGCTGCAGCGCGCGGTACTCCTTCAGGCGCACGCGCCGCGCCGGATTGCGCTGGAGTTCCGCCTCCAGCTCTGCGGCTTCGCCCTGCGTGAGCTCATGGTCCACGTAGAGATTCAGCAATTCAACGAATCGCGACTCCTTCATTTCGACTTTTCTCCAATTTTCTCGCGCAGACTCTCCCGCGCACGTGCGATGCGGCTTTTCACGGTGCCCACTGAAATGCCCAGGATCGCGGAAATCTCCTCGTAAGAGAGGTTCTTCACGTTGCGAAGCACCAGGATCTCCCGGTGCTTGGACGACAACTTCTCCATCCCGACGGCGATGCGATCCACCAACTCTTGCGTGACCGTCTGGTCATCGGGCGATTCCTGCTCGCCGGCAAACACCTCCGAGAACGGCGTCGTTCCGTCTTCGCCGACGGGTTGATCGAACGAGATCGTCTGATCCCGCTTGCGCCGCCACCAGTACCAATAGCGATTCCGGGCCAGGTTGGTCGCGATCTGGTACAGCCACGTGGAAAAGGCCGAGTCGCCGCGAAAGTTGGCCAACCCGCGGTGGGCCCGGATAAAGGCATCCTGCGTCACCTCCTCCGCATCTTGCGGATTGCGAAGCAACTGCAGCACCATGGCATAGATCCGGTCCCAGTGGCGCCGCACCATTTCGTCGAATGCCGACTGATCCCCCGATTTGAACCGGACGATCAAATCGCGATCAAAGGCAACATCCTGCGCTTTGCTGGTCATACGCTCAGCTGCGTTCTGACGTGTTTCTTCGCCGATTGTTCCCACGGAATGAAGCGTTGGGACACGTGAGGTGCCCGGGCCGCAAGGCGCATATGGAGCCCCCAAGGTCCACCGGGCCAGACAAAACTTCCCGGACCCCACCTGATGGGATTTCTGCTTGCCC
>CAZEJZ010000207.1:0-5634 GCA_964512415.1 uncultured Opitutaceae bacterium | reverse complement strand
GCGAGGGCGCCCTGAGGCTGATTGCAAAAGCTGCTCAGCGCGACCGCGAGCAGGCAGGCCGTGAAGCCGCTGGCAAGGCCCAGCCCCGACATCGCCGCAAGATTGCCGACGAACAGGGCCATCACCAGTGGACTCATCACGCGAAACCGATCAGCGAGAAGCGTCAGCAGCGGCGGCATCAGGATCGCCCCGACCTGGGCGAGGGCGTAAATGGTGCCGATCTCCCCGGGTGCGAGTTGTTTGGCATCCCGGAGAAAAACGGGAAGGTACGGACCGGTAGCCCCGAACATCCCGTGAATCAGGAAATAGTGGGTCCGCAGGCGTAGCAACTCGGCCTGCGCCGACTGGGACAGTCGCTCTCCGCACTGACTCATGGCAAGCTTCTCCTCCGCTGGCTAAACGTGCGACGGACTCGCGCGGGAGGTAAAGGCATCGACGCGAGAATCCCGGACGCTTCCAGGTCGGAATGATCGGTCATCGCGCGGACGGTCCAAAGCGGGTGCCCGATGCAGTGACGGCACCTGGGCCGGCTGATTCACGACGCGCACGTGCTTTTTCCGCGCTGTGCCACCGGGGTTTGGGATCCCGGATGCGGCGATTTTCGCCATCGTCGAGACGGGAGCTTTGAGGGTGATCGCGTCCGCGGTCCCGAAGAACGAGGTGAGGACTGACAACCGGTGAGGGAGGGGAACAGGACGCATCGAAAACAGCCGAGACGATGGAGAAAGAGGTCGTGCTGTCGACGGGGAACCTAGCTGTCGTGCTCGGCTTTGGCTTTGCGACCTTCGCTGGTGGGGTCAAAGTCGTCGCGCGATGCGTCTTCAATTCTTTGCTTACCGGGCAATGATGTGGTGGTGTTTCTGGCTGCTCGCGGCGGGCTTCGTCCCGCTCGCTCGAGGCGGGAGCGAGCCTGACGGCGTTCGGCTGGAGCAGTTGCGCTGTGAGTTCCTGCCCGAGCCCGAGGCGATTGAAACGCTGGAGCCGCGCCTGTCGTGGCGGCTGGTCTCCGCTCGGCGAGGCGTGGAGCAGACGGCGTGGCAGATTCGGGTCGGGCGGGTGCGAGAGCAACTGGAGGCGGGTCGGGGTATTCTGTGGGACAGCGGCCGTCGCGACGGTGACTCCAGCCAGCAGGCGACCTACGCCGGTCCAGCCTTGCAGTCGGGTCAGGCGTACGTGTGGCAGGTGCGGATCTGGGATGAACGGGGCGAGGCGACCGCGTGGAGTCCGCCGGCCCGGTGGAGCATGGGCCTGCGCCACGCGTCCGACTGGTCGGCGGAGTGGGTCGCCGCCCCGGATCGTGTGCCCTGGCCGGCCAAACCCACGCCCCTCGTACTGCCGCCCGCGCGGCACTTTCGCCGCACCTTTACGGTGCAGAGGCCCGTGCGCCGCGCCGTGGCGTACGTCTCGGCACTCGGGATTTACGACCTACACTGCAACGGCGAACGCATCGGGGATGCGTATTTCCAGCCGGGATGGTCGGACACCGCGCAGAGGGCCTACTACCGTGCGCACGACGTGACGACGCGTCTGCGCGCCGGTGCGGAGAACGTGATTGGCGCGGTGGTCGCGGATGGCTGGTACGCGGGTTACGTCGGCTACGGGCTCCTCGTGGGCTATGGCCCGGACCGTCTGGGACGCTGGTTCTACGGCAAGGAACCCGCTTTGCGCGTCCAACTCGAGATCGAGTACGACGACGGATCGCGGGAGCGGGTGATCACGGACCGCGGCTGGCACGTCACGACCGAAGGGCCCATCCGCGAGGCGGACCTGATCATGGGCGAGCGACACGATGCGCGCCGAGCGTTGGTGGGCTGGGATCGACCCGGGTACAGTGGCGAAGGCTGGGAGCCGGTGGTCCGGGCGGGCGAAAACCCCCGCCATCCGGCGCGGTACCGCGATGCGGTGGAGGAGCGCTCGGTGCAGGTCGGGTTCGTGGCTCCCCCGCGGATGCAGGCGTACGCCGCTCCGGCGATTCGCGTGACGGAAGAACGTCCGGCTCTGGCCCTGACGGAGCCAAGCCCGGGCGTGTACATCTTCGATCTAGGGCAGAACATCGCCGGCGTGGTGCGTCTACGCGTCAAGGGTGCGGCAGGTGCCGAGATCCGGCTACGCTACGGCGAGCGATTGCACCGCGATGGCCGGCTCATGACCGAGAATCTGCGTCGGGCGCGGGCGACCGACACCTACATCCTGCGCGGCGATCCCGCGGTCGAGGAGTGGTCGCCGCGTTTCACGTATCACGGATTCCAGTACGTCGAGGTGACCGGACTCTCCGAACGGCCCACCTTGGAGATGATCACGGGTCTCGTGTTGCACAACGACACGTCGCTGGTGGGCAGCTTCGCGTGCAGCGATCCCGTGCTGACGCAGCTGTCGGCGAATGCGCGTTGGACCCAGCGGGCCAACTTCATCGAGGTGCCAACGGATTGTCCGCAGCGCGACGAACGCCTGGGTTGGATGGGCGACGCGGCGGCGTATGTCGGCACGGCGGCGTACTACGCGGATGTGGCCGCCTTCTTCACCAAGTGGATGGATGATGTGGTCGAGTCCCAGCGATCGTTCGGCGCCTTCCCCGACTATGCACCGTATCCGATGGCGCATGGTCCCGGTCAGCAGACCTTCGGTTCGGCATGGACGGATGCGGGCGTGATTGTGCCCTGGACGCTGTGGCGCGCCTACGGTGACCGCCGGTTGGTGGAGCGGCACTGGGAGGCGCTGAGGCGTTTCATGGAATGGCGGCACGCGACGGCGAGTCCGGAGGGTTTGGGCTCGCGTCACGGCAATCCTTGGGGCGACTGGCTGAACCTCGATGACCCGACCCCGCTTGAGCTGGTTGACACCTGCTATGCGGCGAAGGTGACGGAGCAGATGGCGGAGCTTGCCCGGGTGGTGGCGCAGCCGGTCCAAGCTGAGGTCTACCAGCGCCGCCGCGAACGGTTGCAGGCGGCGTTCGTGCGGCAGTATCGGAAACCCGACGGCGAGTATGCCCTGCCGTCGCAGTCGAGCCACGTCCTCGCGCTGTGGGCTGGACTGATTCCGAAGGAAGACGTGCCGCGGGTCGTGCAGTCGCTGGCGGGGCGGATTGCGCGCAACGACTATCGCATGTCGACGGGATTCCTCGGTACCCGCTCGATCCTCTCGGTGCTTTCGGAGAATGGGCAGCACGATCTGGCCGTCAGGTTGTTTCAGAGCCGTCGCTTCCCGAGTTGGGGGTACGCGGTGGCGAATGGAGCGAACACGGTGTGGGAGCGCTGGGACAGCTACACGGTCGAGCACGGCTTCAACGGCGCGAACGGGAAGCAGAACGCGGCGATGAACAGTTTCAGCCACTACGCGTTCGGCGCGGTGATGGAGTGGGCGTTTCGCGAACTGGCGGGCATCGGTCGACCGGAGCCGGGTTCACGGTGCGTGCCGGTGCGGCCTCGCCTTCCGGATCCCGCGGGCAATCCTGAAGCAGCGCCGCTGACGTGGGTGGCGGCGGAGTCGGAGATTCCGGCGGGTCGGGTGGCGACCGAGTGGCGTCGCGACGGCCAAGCGTGGACGCTCGCGGTGGTGGTTCCTGCGAACGCCACGGCCCGCGTGCGTCTGGAGCGGGCGGCGTCGGCGACGGTGAGTGAGTCCGGACGACCGCTGACCAACGCGGCCGGCGTGCGAGGTGTGCGGAAGGTTGACGGGGATCTTGAGATCGAAGTGGGCTCGGGGAGTTATGTCTTCGCGGTCGTCCCCCCGGCTTGAGGCTTCCAAGATTGCCGTAGCGGTTCGAATCAGTTGCACTGGAGCTGTCTCACCCCTCTCGCATGTCCCACGCCGTCATTGTTGGTGCCGCTCGAACCCCCATCGGAGCCTTCCAAGGAGCGCTCGGCGAAGTGCCGGCCTGGCGTTTGGGTGCTGCGGCGCTCGCGGCGGCGGTGGCGCGGAGTGGAATCGCGGCGAGTGAATTCACCGATGTGGTGATGGGAAACGTCCTCTCAGCGGGACAAGGCCAGGCGCCGGCGCGGCGCGCGGCGCTGGCGGCGGGCTTGGCACCGGGCGTGCGTACGACGACCGTGCACAAGGTCTGCGGTTCGGGACTGCAAGCCGTGATCCAGTCGGCACAGGCTCTCGCGGCGGGCATGGGCAGTCTCTACCTCGCGGGCGGAATGGAGAGCATGACCCAAGCCCCGTATCTGCTGCCGAAGGCTCGAGGCGGCTACCGACTGGGCCACGGCCAAGTCCTCGATTCCGTGCTCACAGACGGTCTCTGGGACCCGCACGGAGACCAGCACATGGGAAACTGCGCCGAGGCCTGTGCGGTCAAGTACGGCCTGTCCCGGAGTGAGCAGGATGCCTACGCCGCTGAGTCATTCCGCCGGGCGCAGCGGGCCCAGCAGGCGGGTGCCTTCAGCGAGGAGATCGTTCCCATCGAAGTGCCGGCGGCGAAGGGGGCGTGCGTGACCGTGGCGGTGGACGAGGGACCGGCGCGGGTGAATTTCGATCGGATGCCGACGCTGAAACCGGCCTTCGCCAAGGACGGCACGATCACGGCGGCCAATGCATCGTCGATCAACGATGGCGCGGCGGCGGTCGCGATCGCGGGCGACGCCGAGGCGCGCGCCCGCGGCTGGCCGGTCTTGGCGCGCCTTGCGGGGATGGGCGCGCACGCGCAGGAACCGCAGTGGTTCACGACCGCCCCGGTCGGCGCGGCCCGGTCGGCGCTGGCGGCCGCCGGTTGGCGGAAGGAGGACGTCGATCTGTGGGAGGTGAACGAGGCGTTTGCGGTGGTGCCCTTGGCCTTCATGCGCGAGCTCGAGATCGATCCGGCCCGCGTGAATGTGGATGGCGGCGCCATCGCGCTCGGCCATCCGATCGGGGCCTCCGGTGTCCGCATTCTGGTGACGCTTCTCGGCGCCCTGCGCCGCCGCGGGCTGCGGCGCGGAGTGGCGACGATCTGCATTGGCGGAGGTGAGGGCCTCGCCGTGTGCGTAGAGCTCGTCTAAACCTGCGGATTTTCCCATGAACAAAGTGTACCCCACCGCCGCCGCCGCCCTCACGGGGATCGTGCGCGACGGACAGACCATCGCCGCGGGCGGTTTCGGCCTCTGCGGCATCCCGGAGAACCTCATCGCCGCACTGCGCGACAGCGGGACTCGTGCGCTCACGATCGTGGGCAACAACGCGGGAGTGGACGATTTCGGCATGGGGCTGCTGTTGCGCTCGCGACAGGTGCGCAAGGTGATCGCGTCCTACGTGGGCGAGAATCGTGAGTTTGAGCGGCAGGTGCTGGCGGGCGAACTGGAGCTGGAGCTCGTCCCGCAGGGCACGCTGGCGGAGCGCCTCCGGGCGGGCGGGGCGGGAATCCCCGGCTTCTACACGCGCACCGGCCTCGGCACCCAGCTGACGGCGCAGCGGGAGACCAAAGTCTTCGACGGTCGCAGCTTCGTGCTGGAGCCCGCGATCCGGGCGGACGTGGCACTGGTCAAGGCGTGGAAGGGCGACACCGCGGGAAACCTGATTTTCCGAAAGACGGCGCGGAACTTCAATCCGATGGTGGCGACCTGTGCGCGGATTTGCGTGGCCGAGGTCGAGGAACTGGTGCCCGCGGGTTCGCTGGATCCGGACAGCATCCACACCCCCGGCATCTACGTCGACCGGATC
>CAZEJZ010000206.1:0-5650 GCA_964512415.1 uncultured Opitutaceae bacterium | reverse complement strand
CGCACGCTCGGAGGCATCGCGGACACCTCGCGCTTCGTCGCGCTCACTGACCGCGTCCGCCAGGTGGACGTGCACTGGGGCTACACGGCGGCGGCGGGGCACGCCTTCTACACGGCACGCAGCTACCCCCGTGAATACTGGAACCGCGTGGCGTTCGTCGCCGAGCCCACCGGCCACCTCGTCGGGGAATTCATCGTCGAGCCAACCGGCGCGAATTTCCGCTCGCGCAGCCCGACCAACCTGATCGCCAGCGACGACGAATGGTTCGCGCCCATCATGGCGGAAGTCGGGCCCGACGGCGCCGTCTGGGTCATCGACTGGTACAACTACATCATCCAGCATAACCCGACGCCGAAAGGCTTCGAGCGCGGGGCGGGCAACGCCTACGAGAACCCCCTGCGCGACCAGCGTCACGGGCGCATCTATCGGATCGTGTGGCGCGGAGAGGGTCCGACGCCGTCCGATCAGAAACCCGCCCGCTTCAGCCTCGCCGGCGCGAAGCCCGAGGCACTGGTGGCGGCGCTCGGTCACGAGAATCTCCTGTGGCGTCGCCATGCGCAACGCCTCTTGGTCGAGCGCGGCCGGAAGGACGTGGTTCCGGCGCTGCTCACTCGCTTGGCCGATCCGGCGGTGGACGAGTTGGGCCTCAATCCCGGGGCGCTGCACGCCCTCTGGACGCTCGAAGGCCTGAACGCCGTAGATGCGGTCCCGGAAGCCCTTGAAGCCGTCACCCGGGCCCTTGGTCATCCGGCGGCGGCGGTCCGCCGCGCGGCGGCGCTCGCCCTGCCGCGCACCCCCGCAACCGTGACCGCGCTCCTCAAGGCCGGCGCGCTCGCCGACGCCGACGCGCAGGTCCGCTTCGCCACCCTCCTCGCCCTCGCGGACGCCCCGGCGAGTCCCGAGGCCGGGCGCGCGGTTTACGCCTTCCTTGACCGTCCCGGACTGACGATCGACCGCTGGACGGCGGAGGCGGCGCAACTGGCGGCGCTGCGCCACGCCCGTGGCTTCCTCGCGGCCGCGCGGCCCGAGCAGCGCACCGCCGCGGACGCCGAGGTGGCGCGACGCAATGCACCCGGCAAGTCCGCGCCCGCCGTGCTCCCGCTGGAGACCTTCGAAACCACGGTGATCGGTTCCTTCGGTGACTGGACGCTGACCGTTCGTGAAGGCAAGGCGACCGCGGAGGTCGTGGAAGGCGGACGCTCCAGTCACCGCAGCCTCCGCGTGACGGCGGATGCCGACGGAGCGGACGTCGCGCTGACGCGCACCCTCGCGGTCAAACCCAACACCCGCTACGAACTTCAGGTCTCCGGACGTACGGAGGCGGTTGAGACCCGCGGCAACGCGCTCGGCGCCTTGATCGCGGTGCCGGACCTGCACCGTCCCCAACCCCAGCAGAGCGTGGCCACGCGCGGGACCAGCAACTGGAGCACCACCCGCCTCGTCATCGACACCGGTGCGCGCGACACCCTGCCCCTGAGCCTCGTCCTCGGGGCCGGCGGGAAGGCGACGGGCCAGGCGTGGTTCGACGACGTGACCCTGGTCGAACTCGGGCGCACCGACGAGCAGGTGGAGAACCCGCTGGAGGAAACCCTCGTGCAGGTGGTCACGCGGACGGTCTCGCGGAGCGGCGCGGCGGATCCGGATCGCGATGCCGTGGTGGTGCAACTCGGCGTGGTGCCTGACGTCATGAAGTATGACCGCACCGAATTGACCGTGAAGGCGGGAGAGCGGATCCGGCTGGTGTTCCGCAACGGCGACCACATGCAGCACAACGCCCTGCTGCTTGTGCCGGGCGCGACGGACAAGGTGGGTGCGCTGGCGGACGCGATGCTCAGCGACCCCCGCGCCCTCTCGAAACACTATGTCCCGGAGAGCCCGGACGTGCTCGCGCACACGCCGCTGGTGAACCCGGGCGAGGTGTTCGAGTGGGTGTTCACGGCGCCGACCAAGCCGGGAAGGTATCCGATCATCTGCACCTTTCCCGGACACTGGCGCATCATGCAAAGCACGCTGATCGTGCAGTGAACCGGCGCGGCGACATGGTCGTGCCACGGTGAGCGCCCTACCGGTCATTCCGCCGCGCTCCGCTCACCGCGCCCAACCCGCTGCGCGCTCGACTTCGCGGAGGCGGCGCGCTCCACTTGCGGCATCCACCCTTCCCCATGTCGAAGATCGTCCACATCGCTAATCTCTGGTCCCTGAACGGCCACCCCTCGCCGAAGCGCGAATGGTCCCTGGAGCGCAAGATCAAGGCCGTCGCCGAGGCGGGGTTTGACGGCATCACGACGGCCCTCACGGCCGATCACCGGCGTTTCGCTGACCAGCACGGCCTGGAGCACCTGATCGGATTCATCTCGTCGAGCAACCCGGCGGACTTCCCCGCACTCCTACGCGCGCAGAAGGAAGCCGGCGCGGTGCAGATCAACGTGCAGCTCGACGATCACGACACCCCTCCTGCGGTCGCGACGAAGCACTGGATCACCCTCGTCCGTGCGGCGGAGAAGATCGGCGGGCTCGTGCCCTCGCTCGAAGTCCACCGCGATTGCTGCACCGAGACGCCGGAGAAGACCTACGAGATCGCGGAGCGCTTCCAGCGCGCGACAGGCGAGATGATCAAGATCAACTTCGACTTCTCGCACCTCTCGGTCGTCAAGCACCTCGGGCCGGCGAACTACGTCGCACGCCTCCTCGACCACCCCGAGCTGGTGCAGAACTCGGATCAGTCGCACTGCCGTCCCTTCAACGGACACCACTGTCAGGTGCCCGTCACCTTCCGTGGTCAGCTGACGGACGAGGTGCGGTCCTACCTCGGGTTCGTGGAGGCCCTCTTTACGATGTGGAAGTCGGCGCCGCAGAATCGCGACCGAACGCTCTTTGTCTGCCCCGAGATGGGACCCTATCACGAAGGTGGTGCGGGGTATAACATCACCGGCCTGCCCCCGGCGTGGGACGACGCGATCGTGCTGCGCCGCGAACTGGCGAAGGTGTGGACGAAGGCGCGTGCCAAGCCGGCGCGCTGAAGGCCCGCGACGCACCCGGCCGCGCCCGTCGCTGCGCGGGTGCGGCTGGCGCGCGGCGGACGAGATCAGCGCAGCAGCGTGGTCCCGCCGTCGAGATCGTACGACGAGCCGGTGATGAACCCGGCTTCGCTTGAGCACAGGAAGGCGGCGAGGGCCGCGACCTCCGCTGGGTTCCCCATGCGCCCGATCGGTTGGGCGGCGGCGAGCTTGGCGAACATCTCCGCCTCGCGGCCCGGATAGTTCTTGGCGAGGAAACCGTCGACGAACGGCGTGTGCACGCGCGCCGGGCAGATGCAGTTGCAGCGGATGCCCCGCCCCACGTAGTCGCGCGCCACGGACAGCGTCATGCTCAGCACCGCGCCCTTCGTCATGCTGTAGCCGAAGCGGTCCGGCAGACCCAGGTGAGACGCGATGGAGGCGAGGTTGAGGATCGCGCCGCCGCCCTGCTCCAGCAGGCGCGGCACGCCGAAGTGCAGGCCGTGGTAGACGCCCTTGACATTGACCGCGTAGAGCCGGTCGAGGTCCGCGGGGCTGGTGGACTCGACGGTGCCGATGTGCGCGATGCCCGCATTGTTCACGAGGATGTCGAGACGCGGCAGCGCGGCGAAGACCGCCTGCATCGCGTCGGTCTGCGACACATCGCAGGCGATCGCGGAGGCGGAGCCCCCGGCGGCGCGGATGGCGGCGACCACCGCCTCGGCGGCGGCCAGCGATGCATCGACCGCGTGGACGGTAGCACCCTCGGCGGCGAAACGTTCGGCGATCGCGCGACCGATGCCGGAACCGGCGCCGGTGATCAATGCATGAGCCTGTTGCAAGCGGGAGGGAAACGGTTTCATGGGTGACGAAATTTCATGACCTCGTAGGCGAAACCGCAAAACGGGGCGAGATCAGAGTCGCGCCGCGAAACGGGCGCCGTTACCTCCCTCGCTGACCGCGATCTCACCGTTGACCCCGACCCGGCGAACCCTGCAGAACTTCGAGATGAGTCCGTGAATCTTGGATCGAGCGCGCGTTCGCTGTTGCCTCGGTTTGCTCTTCCCCGCATCGCCAATCCCCTTTCTCTTCCCACCCA
This sequence comes from uncultured Opitutaceae bacterium, assembly GCA_964512415.1. Taxonomy (GTDB): domain Bacteria; phylum Verrucomicrobiota; class Verrucomicrobiia; order Opitutales; family Opitutaceae; genus UBA6669. The sequence continues at coordinate 1,555 of CAZEJZ010000206.1, read as the reverse complement.
TGTCGCTCACTGCCTCTCCCCTCGCCCTCCGCGCCGTGCTCGTCCCCGCCCAGCCCGAACCCGGCGAGCTCACCGCAGCGAATGAACTGGCCCGCCTCACGGGCGGCGCGCTCGCGGCCCCCGGCGTGACCGCCGGCGTGCGCGTCGCGCTCGCGAAACGCGGCCTGCCCGCCGGCCTCCCGGCGAAGGCGGCCGACGAGTCGGCCTGGATGTGGCTCCGCGTGACCGAGCGCGGGGACGGCGAGATCTGCGCGACGCACGGTTCCTTCCTCTTTGCGGCCGTGCGTTTGCTCGCGGGCGGCACCACCCTGCTTGCGCGCGAGAAGCTCGCGGCGGGCGTCTGGCTTCCCGCCACCTTCGGCTGGCACCGTCCGCATTGGGACGCCTGCCTCACGCAGTACTGGCGCACCGCGCGCAAGTTCGATCCCGAGCAGTACGTGGCTGCCCTGGCGGAGGCCGGTTTCACCCACTGCGAGGTCAACGGCCTCCAGGCCCACATGCCGGTCGAGGATTTCGTCCCCTTCGAGTACTATCCGCAGTTCTACAGCTACTGCCCCGGCTTCAACCACTTCGTCGACACGGAACTGACGCGCGGCATGTGGCCCGCGATGTACCTCGACGCCAACGTCCAGAACCTGCGCAAGCTGGCCGACCTCGGCCGCAAGTACGGCCTGAAGCCCGGCGTGTGCATGTTCGAGCCCCGGACCCTGCCGGAGCGCTTCTTCACCAAGTATCCCTCGCTGCGCGGCGCCCGCGTCGACCACCCGTTCCGCTCGCGCCTGCCCCGCTACACGATGGCGCAGGATCACCCGATCGTGCAGCGGCACTTCCGCGAGGCGCTGCAGAAGCTCATGCACTACGTGCCCGACCTGTCGTACATGTCGCTCTGGACCAACGACAGCGGCGCCGGGTTCGAGCACTCGGCCTCGCTCTACGTCGGGCGCAACGGCGGTCCGTACATGATCCGCGAGTGGCGCAGCCACGACAAGGTGGCGCAGGCCTCCGGCCAGAGCATCGTCCGCTTCCTGCGCAACCTCCGCGAGGCCGCGGCGGGGATCAACCCGGAGTTCGACGTCCTGCTGCGCATCGAGCCCTTCAAGGTCGAGCACGACCACATCAAGGCCGGCATGGGGCCGCACGTCGGCTGGGAGGCGCCCTCGCTGCTGGTGCGCGGGTATTCGGTTCCGTATTCACACCCAAAATACCCGGAGAATTACGGCGTGGCGGGGACCCTGTTCCACACCACGATGGACGCCGGCGAGAAGGAGGCCCTGGCCCAATCCCGCGCCCAAGGCATCGAGCCCGTCCTCCACTACTCGGCCTCGAGCCCGTGGAACCACGAACCCCTGATGGGCGTGCCCTACCCGCGCATGCTCCACGCCAAGCTCAAGGCGGTGCACGAGACCGGCGTCCGCCGGATCAGCGCCCTCGGCGGCCTCGGCAACACGGCGCAAGCCCCCTACTGGCCAAATCCCGCGATCCTGCGGGCGGCGCAGTTCTTCCCGGAGAAGCCGATCGATGCCGTGCTGTTGGACTTCGCGCAGACGCTCGTCGG
>CAZEJZ010000205.1:0-5652 GCA_964512415.1 uncultured Opitutaceae bacterium | reverse complement strand
GCACCCAGCAGGCGATCGAGAAGAACATCGACCAGTTCTACGTCTTCGAGATCGACGAGAACATCATCGCCTGCGTTACGCTTTACTTCTACCCCGGCCATCCGACCATGGCGGAACTCGGCACGCTCTACGTGCTGCCCTTCTACCATAATCGCGGCATCGGCCGGAAGATGGTCGAATACGCCTCGCTCCGCGCCAAGGAGAAGGGCGCCACCACGCTCGTGGCCCTCTCAACGCAGAACTTTGGCTTCTTCACCGGCGTCGCCGGTTTCGAGGAGGCGGACAAGTCCATCCTCCCGGAGGCGCGCTTGAAGACCTACGAGGAGAGCGGCCGCAATCCCCGCGTGCTGGTGAAGGCGCTGGAGCCGGCCGCCTCCAACGCAAGCCCGCCCGGCAGCGCATCGTAGTCGGGAGGGACAGCCATAAGCCCCTAATCTGAAAGGGCTTGACGCTCGGCGGAGCGAAAATGACACCAGCGTATGCACGCCCGCACCGCCTTTGGCGTCCTCATCGCCGCCCTCTGCCTGGTCCTCAGCCAGCCCGTAGAAGCCACGGAGAATACCGTCGTGCTCTCGGTTGCGTCGACCAACCCGAACTGGAACCAGTCGCCGACCCAGATCACGAACTGGCACACCAACATGTACATCAAGGACGCGCCCGGGTACGCGGTGTACGATATCGAGCTGGGCCGGAGCGAGCAGTCGATTGCCTACCTTTGCCTGTATCGGTTCACCGGCGACGTACAGCTGGACTCCGTCTACAAGGGCGGGGTGGAGGCCTTCAATCCCTACAAACAATCCAAACTCATCCGGCGCATCGACATCAACAATCCGAAGAACCTTCCCTACTGGGATCCTGCCATTAGCACCCAGGTGCTGAACGCCCTCACGACGTTCACCGAGTTGGTCGTCGAACGACAGGCAAACACCAGTCGTTTCATTCTTTCGTTCCTCGGTCACGGAGCTCCCTGGGCCTTCTTCGAGGACCTCCTCCGCTACCAAGACTCGTTGACCTACATGCGCCACCTGCGGACAAGCCTGCCCGACGCCACGCTGATCGCGGACTTCTCAACCAACTGCAACAACGGCTACTTCGACTGGGTCGCCAGCTACCTCCCTTATTGCGACCTGCTGCTTTCATCGGAGCGCGAAGTGGGAGGCTTCGCTCCCAACGACCCTTCCAACCTCTCGCACTTTCACCTGCGCAACTACCACAACTTCTGGGCGACCAACGTGGGCACGGGGGAAGCGATCGAGAAGATTCTCTCCAATCGCCAGGCTCAGTGGCAGGACAGCTCCGTCGACATCATCGCCAAGAAGGTGGAGCAGTCGCTCGCCGTCTACGACGGGTCGCAACTGCGCCCTCTTGCCGCGCAACTCGCGCAGAACGCCACGTTCAAGACGCGGCAGACCGCATGGGTGTCCGCCAATGTCACCAAATATTGGATGAACGACTTGGGCACCTTCGTCTACGAAACCAAGGACGCCGCTTTGATCGCACGTTTCGAGGCCTTCCGACGACGCTACATCTCGAATCGCAACCTGATCACCTGGGTGGCTGAAAACGAGACTTTCGGCTGTTCCATTTTCGACTCACGGCAGTTCTACAACTACGTTACCGCGGCGAACGCGGCGCCCACCGCACGCGCCCCCGCCTTCGTCTCCGCCACCCGAGGCGGCTCGGTCTCGATCGACGGCTCAGGCTCGTCCGATTCGAACCTCGATCCAATCACCTACCGCTGGACCCAGGTTTCCGGTCCAGTCGTAGCGCTCCGCAATGCCGACCGTCCGCGGGTCTCCTTCTCGGCGCCCACGGCGAGCTCTGCCACGGAACTCGAGCTGGAACTGGTCGTCAGCGACGGACTCCTTTCCAGCACACCCGCCCGGGTGAAAGTCGCCTTGGCCGATGCAAACTCCGCGACAAACCCAGGTCGCCTCATCAATCTCTCGGTTCTCTCCCCAACGGGCCCGGGAAGCCAGCTCCTCACCGTGGGTTTCGTGATCGGCGGCTCGAGTCCGACCGGCACGCAGAACCTTCTGCTTCGCGGCGGCGGGCCAAGCCTCGCCAGCTTCAACGTCACCTCCCCACTCGCGGATCCCGCCCTCACACTCTTCCGCGGGCAAACCGCCGTGGCATCAAACGACGACTGGGGCTCGACGACCGCCAACGAGGCCAGCGTCACCTCGGCTCTCGCCGCTTCCGGCGCCTTTCCCTTCACTTCAGCATCGTCCAAGGACGCCGCGTCCGTTCAGGCACTCTCCCGAGAAATCGGGTCCTACACGATGCAGATCGCGGGTAAGGGCACCGCCAGCGGCAGCGTCCTTGCAGAGGTCTACGATCTGACCAGCGCTGCCGCCTTTTCTCCCACCGGTCCTCGCCTGATCAATGTGTCCTGCCGGCAGGAGGTGCCGGCCAATGACGTTCTGACTGCCGGGTTTGTGATCGGCGGCACGACACCCCTTCAGATCCTGATCCGCGTCAGCGGCCCCAGCCTCGCCGGTGCTCCGTTTAATGTGCCCGGCACCCTCGCCGACCCGAAACTTACCGTGTTCAACGCTCAGCGAGTCGCCATTGCCAGTAACGCGGGTTGGGAAGGCAACGCGGCGATCACCGCCGCGAACGCTGCCACGGGCGCCTTCTCCTTCAGCGGGCCGACCAGCAAAGACTCCGCCGTCGTCCTGACACTCAACCCCGGACTCTACTCCGTCCAAGCCTCCAGCGTCAGCGCCAAGGCGGGAGTCGTGCTCATCGAGGCCTACGAGGTCCCCGCCAGTCGCTGATCCTCCCGTCCCGGTCGGCATAGGCGGCGACTATCCGCTTTCCATCGTCACCGCTCTTCGCTAGCGCTCCCCCGCCCCCTCTTTGCCCCCCCACGTTCTCCCAAACCCCCCCCCCCCCCCGGCAAAAAACCCTCTGGTACGTCTCCCTTCGCCCCATTCTTACCCACCCATGTCGTCCCAAGCCCCCCGCCACCCCGACAAGAAAACGCTCTGGAAGGTCATCTTCGCCTCTTCCGCGGGCACGCTGATCGAATGGTACGACTTCTTCGTCTACGGTGCCCTGGCCACCATCATCGCCGGGCATTTCTTCCCCAAGAACAACGAGACCGCGGCGCTGCTGCTCACGCTCGCCACCTTCGCGACCGGATTCGTCATCCGTCCGTTCGGGGCCGTCATCTTCGGCCATCTCGGCGACATCGTGGGGCGCAAGTATACTTTCCTTCTTACCCTCCTGCTGATGGGCGGCGCGACCTTCGCCATCGGACTCCTTCCAGATTACAAGGACATCGGAATCGCTGCACCCATCGTGCTCGTCATCCTCCGCATGGTGCAGGGACTGGCGATCGGCGGTGAGTACGGCGGTGCAGCGACCTACGTGGCCGAGCACACCCCGCGCGCCCACCGCGGATTCTATACCAGTTTCATCCAAATCACCGCCACCGCGGGACTCCTCCTCGCGATCGTCGTCATCCTCGCGATCCGCGAGATGATCGGGGTGGAGAAGTTCAACGAGTGGGGCTGGCGCCTGCCCTTCCTTCTCTCCGTCATCCTCGTGGGCCTGTCCTACTACATCCGCATCAGCATGGAGGAGTCTCCGCTGTTCGCGAAGGCGAAGGCAACCGGCAAGCTCGCGCGCAATCCCATCAAGGAGAGCTTCCTCAATCGCGAAAATCGCCGACTGGTCCTGATCTCCCTGTTTGGAGCCACCGCTGGACAGGGCGTCGTTTGGTACACGGGGCAGTTCTATGCGATGTACTTTCTCCAGACGGTGCTGAAAATCCCCTATGAAGTCGCGCTCACGCTGATCGCGATCGCACTGCTGCTCGGGACACCGGCGTTCGTGCTCTTCGCGAGCATCTCCGACAAGATCGGTCGCAAGCCCGTGGTCCTCGGTGGCATGGCCCTGGCCGCCCTGCTTTACATCCCCGTCTTCGCCGGCCTGCAGCACTTCGCAAATCCGCTCAACCACGTGATGATCGTCGCGCTGCTGCTCACGCTCGTGATCCTCGCGGCCATGACCTACGGACCGATCGCCGCGTTCCTCGTCGAGATCTTCCCGACGCGGATCCGCTACACGTCAATGTCCCTCCCCTACCACGTGGGCAACGGCATCTTCGGCGGGCTCACTCCGTTCATCGCCACCAGCCTGGTCGCCAAGTTCGGCAATCCGTACGCCGGCCTCGCCTACCCGATCGCCATCGCCGCGCTCACCACGGTCATCGGCGCGATCTATCTCAAAGAGAGCCGTCACGCAGAGCTCGACTGAGCTTACGCCGCGGCCCCACGCACCGCTGCTTCCGGCCGCATCGCCCCCAGCCCTTCTTCAGCCCATCCTCTATTACAATTTTTTGACAGTTGGTGTGCTTTCTCGTCTTCATGAACCGCTCATCGTCCGTCCGGTCATCGTTCCGAAGCCTGCGCTGCTTCACCGCTCTCTTAGTCCTAAGCGCGGCGGTCTCCACCACGCCGCAAGCTGCGGCGACGACGACGCCACGCGAGGCGTCCATTCAAGCAGGCTTCTCGGTCGATCGTCTCGCCCGCCTCGAGCAGAGTATGAATGACTGGGTGCAGCGCGGCTGGATTCCGGGCTGCGTGGCCCTCGTGATTCGCGATGGCCACGTCGCGTTCTTCCGCGCCGCCGGCTACGACGACGTGGAGGCCCGCAAGCCCCTCCAAACGGACGCGATTTTCCGCATCGCCTCGCAAACCAAGGCCGTAACCAGCGTGGCGATCATGATGCTCATGGAGGATGGCCGACTGCTCCTCGATGATCCGGTCTCCAAGTACCTCCCGGCGTATCGCAAGCAACAGGTACTCGCTTCGTTCAACGCGGCCGATGGGACCACCACCTCAGTGCCGGCGAAACGCGACATCACGATCCGCGATCTGCTCACCCACACCTCGGGCCTCGGCTACGCGGTCATCGGGTCACGCGAGGCCACCACCCTCTATGGCAAGGCCAAGATCCCAGTCGGCCTCGGGGTGCACGGCGACGATCTGCTTGCCGCCATGAACCGACTCGCGGCCATCCCCCTGATGCATCAACCCGGGGAACGGTGGACCTACGGACTCAACACCGATCTACTCGGCTGCCTCGTCGAACAGATCTCGGGACAGTCCCTCGACGCGTTCTTCCGGGAACGGATCTTCCAGCCTCTCGGCATGAACGACACCTACTTCCGCGTGCCCGACGCCAAGGCCGGCCGCCTAGTCCAACTCTACCGGGAGACGTCGGAGGGCAAACTCGAGAAGCACCCCGGGCAAGTTCTCGGCGACCAGACGATCACTCCAAGCTATCCTTTGGAGGATCACACCTACTTCTCCGGCGGCGCCGGCCTTTCCTCGACCATTTCGGACTACGGCGCATTCCTGCAGATGCTACTCAATGGAGGCACGCTCAACGGACACCGCATCCTGAGTGCTTCCAGCGTGCGCCTCATGACCCAGCACCAGATCGGGACGCTCGGATTCAATTCCGCCGGCGATGACTTCGGGCTGGGCTTCGGCATCGTCTCGGAGCGAAGCGAACGCCGCACACCGTCCTCGCGCGGCACCTTCTTCTGGGGCGGCGCCTTCGCCACGTCGTACTGGTTCGATCCGACGGAACGGAGGGTCTTCAGCCTGTACCTACAGTTCCAGCCCACTACCAACT
>CAZEJZ010000204.1:0-5656 GCA_964512415.1 uncultured Opitutaceae bacterium | reverse complement strand
TCCCTTTCCTCCCCCGCCGTCGGCGCGTTCACGCCGGAGGCCTTCGCCGCCCACCTCGCCGCCCAGCCGGCCCACGCCCCGGCCTGGTGGCTGGAGCGCAAGCGCGCCGCGCACGCGCGGTTCACCGAACTGCCCATGCCCGGCCCGACCGACGAAGGCTGGCGCTTCAGCAGCCGCGAGACCCTGACCCTCGCGGGCTTCGCGCCCTCCACCGTCTCGGCGGAGCCCGGCGCCGCCGCACCCGCGCTGTTCACCGTTACCGACGTGACCGCCGCGCTGACCTTCTGCGACGGCCGGCTCGTCTCGCGGCAACCGCTGCCCGCGGACCTCGCGGCGCGCGGGGTCGTCGTCGCCACGCTGCAGGAAGCGCTGCGCTCGCACCCCGAGTTGCTGCGCGAGCACTTCCTCGCCCAGCCGCAGAAGCTGGGTTCGGAGAAGTTCGCTGCGCTCCACGCCGCATTCGTGAACGACGGTGCCTTCGTCCTCGTGCCCAAGGGCGTCGAGGTGCGCGATCCGATCATCGTGACGCACGCGAGCAGCGGCGCCGGAACCGCCGTCTTTCCCCACACGCTGGTCATCCTCGAGGAGCAGGCCCGGGCGATCGTGGTGGATGCCTTCCTCTCGCCCGACGCCTCGACGCCGGCCGGTCCGCAGGCGAGTGCCTTCGCCTGCGGCGCGAACGACCTGTACGCCGGACACGGAGCCCAGCTGACCTACGTCGCCGCCCAACGCTGGTCGCTCGACACCCTCTCCTTCCAGCTCAACTCCACCGTCGTCCGCCGCGACGCGCGCGTGCAATCGCTCAACCTGCACCTCGGTGGCCGTCAGGCGAGGCATGAGTCGCTCTCCCAGCTCCAGGCCCCCGGCGCCTTCTCCGAGATGCTCGCCGTCACCCTTGCGGCCGACACGCAGGAGTTCGACCAGCGCACGCTCCAGATCCATCAGGCGCCGCACACCAAGAGCGACCTGCTCTACAAGAACGCGCTGCTCGACCGCGCGCGCACCACGTTCTCCGGACTGATCGTCGTCGATCCCGACGCGCAGAAGACGGATGCCTATCAGAGCAACCGCAACCTGATGCTGTCGGATGACGCCGAAGCCAACAGCCTGCCGGGGCTCGAGATCCAGGCGAACGATGTCCGCTGCACCCACGGCGCGACCAGCAGCCGGATCGACCCGCAGCAGATGTTCTACCTCGAAGCCCGTGGCATCACGCCCGCCAAGGCGCGCGAACTCCTCGTCTTCGGCTTCTTCGAGGAAGTCCTCAATCGCCTCGAGCATGAGGGCCTGCACGACTCGCTCCGCCAGCTCATCGCCACCCGCTTCCACTGAACGCCCGCGCATGAACCGAGACCGCATCCTCTCCCGCGACGTCACCGCCACGCAGATCCCGAGCGGCGACCGGCAACTGCTGCCCTCGGGCACAGCCATCGTCATCCACCAGACTCTCGGCGGCAGCTACACGGTGCAGACCGACTTCGGTCTGTTCCGCATCGATGGTCGCGACGGTGACGCCCTCGGCGAACAGGTGGTCGAATCCACCGTCCACGCCGCCACGCTCGCCGACGGCGCGCCGGATCCGGCGACCGTCTGGGAGCAGCTGAAGAAGGTCTACGACCCGGAAATCCCGGTGAACATCGTCGACCTCGGACTCGTCTATTCGATGGACGTCGAGCGGCTGCCTGCCCCGGAGGAAGGCTTCAAGGTGAACGTCGCCATGACCCTCACCGCCCCCGGCTGCGGCATGGGACCGGCGATCGCGGAGGACGCCAAGTCCAAGATCCTGCTCGTGCCCGGAGTCAGCGCCGCCGACGTCCGCATCACCTGGGAACCACCCTGGAACCAGTCCATGATCAGCGAGGAAGGGAAGATGAAGCTCGGGTTGATCTGAGTCGGCTGAAGATCGGGGCCTCGTGCGGCTTGCCCCGCCCCCGCCGGACCGCTTAGGGTAAGTCTTTCCCGCCCGCCCTATGCCCTCGCTCTCCAGCCTCCGCATCAGGATTTACGCCGACGGGGCCGATCGTGCAGGCATCCTGCGCCTCCACGCGCTGCCCTTCATCCACGGCCTCACGACCAACCCCACGCTGATGCGCAAGGCCGGGGTGGCCGACTACGAGGCGTTCGCGCGCGACATCCTCCAGGTGGTCACCGACAAGCCGGTGTCGTTTGAAGTGCTGGCGGATGACTTCCCGGAGATGCGCCGGCAAGCGCTGAAGATTTCCGGCTGGGGAGCCAACGTCTACACGAAGATCCCAATCACGAACTCCCGCGGGGAGAGCTCGGTTCCGGTCATCGGCGAACTGACCCGCGCCGGGGTGAAGGTCAACGTGACCGCCATCCTGACGCTCGAGCAGGTGCGTGCCGTAGCGCAGGTGCTGCAGCGCGACGTCCCGGCCGTGGTTTCCGTGTTCGCGGGGCGCATCGCGGACACCGGCGTGGATCCGATGCCGATCATGCGGGAAGCCCGCGCGGCGCTCACTCCCCTTCCCCACGCCGAACTGCTCTGGGCATCTGTCCGTGAAGTGCTGAACATTCTCCAGGCCGACGCCACGGGCTGCAACATCGTGACCGTGACCCACGACATCCTCGCCAAGGCGCAGGCCATGCTGGGTCAGGATCTCACGGCCCTCTCCCTCGACACCGTGAAGATGTTTGCCCGCGACGCGCGCGAGGCCGGCTTCCAGCTCTAGCGCTCCGCCGAGCCACGTCTCGCGCGAGCGTCCCGCCCCCTCCTTCCTTTCCTGTGAATCTGCTCTTCGTCAACTACGGCGACTTCACCACCAACAGCGTCAATCACCTCGCCGCCTTCACCGCGATGCTGCGCGCGGCCGGCCATGACTGCGTGGTGGCGGTGCCGGGCAATCTCGACTCGCTGAGCGTCGTGCCGAACCCGCAGTTCCGTGCTGCGACCTACGAGCAGTTGCTGGCGGATCCCGCCCCTTTCGCTGATGGCCGCCCGGCGCACATCATCCACGCGTGGACCCCGCGCGAGTGCGTGCGCCGTTTCCTCATCGCTTACCGCCGCCTCGCACCGTCGCGGGTGATCATCCACCTTGAGGACAACGAGGAGTACCTTCTGGAGTCGTACATGGGCCGCGACTCGGCCCTGCTGCGTGAGGAATCGCAGCTGGACTATCCCAAGGCGCTCCCGGAAATGCTTTCGCATCCCGTGCGGCACCGCAACCTGCTGCGCGTCGCCGACGGCGTCAGCGTCATCGTGGAGACGCTGCGTGACTTCGTGCCGCAGGGCATTCCGGTGCTCCCGCTTCCTCCCGGCTTGGATCTCTCCCAGTACCACCCCGGGGCGGGTCACGCGGGGCTGCGCGAACACCTGATGATCCGGCCCGACGAGCGGGTGATCGTCTACACGGGAAGCAACACCTTCGTGAACGAGGCGGAGATCCGCGAACTCTTCCTCGCCGTGCAGCGCCTGAACGCGGCGGGCTGGCCGACCCGGCTCGTCCGCACCGGGTTCAGCAGTCCGGATTTCGTCGCCTCGCTGCCCGCCGACTGGACTGACTGGACCATCGACCTGGGCTTCATCGAGAAAGGCCGGCTGCCGGGCCTGCTGACGATCGCGGACGTCCTCGTGCAACCCGGCGCGCCCGGGGCGTTCAACGATTACCGCCTGCCCTCGAAACTGCCCGAGTTCCTCGCCAGCGGTCGGCCGGTCGTGACCGTCGCCAGCAACCTCGGCCTCGCACTCGAGGATGGCGTCAATGCCCTTGTTCTCCCGGTCGCGAACGCGCCCGCGATCGCCGAGGCATGCATTCGCGTCTTCTCAGACCCCGCGCTCGCCCGCCGGCTCGGTGAGGGCGGTGCCGCGTTCGCGCGACGCCACTTCGACCTCGCGACGATCACCCGGCGGCTGGCTGCCTTCTACGACGAAATTCTGGCGCGCCCGGCACCCGCGTGGTGGCAGAACGCCGCGCCGGGCGCCGACCTCACCCTCGCCGCCCGCCGGTTGCACGCCCTGCTCGCGTCCCGGCCTGAAAGCGCCGCCGGAGGCTGGTCGGATCTGGTCGCGTCCGCCGCCGATCTCGCCCGCGCGTGCCGCGACCTTGAGTGGCTCAACGCGCGCCACGAGGAGGCGATCGCCGAGGTCCGGGACGCCCTGCAGAGCGACAGCGACAAGTGGCGGCGGGCGTGGCAACTCACCGACCAACACATCAAGAACCTGAACGAGACGCGGATCGCGACGGAGAACCACGCCAACAATCTCGAACGCGTGGCCCAGGCGCTCACCGCCGATGTCGAGCGCCTCTCCGTGCAACTCGAGCAAAGCAACGGCCTGCTCCAGTCCGCCCGCCGCCAGAACGCCGCCTACGAATTCGAGCTCAGCCGGCGCGAAGGCGATCCGGTGTCCGAGGACCAACTCCAGCTCGCGAGGAAGGAGCGCGACACGTGGCACCGGGCGTGGCAACTCACCGACCAGCACGCGCGGAACGTGGAGGAGATCCGGATCGCGACGGCAAACCATGCTAGCAACCTCGAGAAGGTGACGCAGGCGCTCACCGCCGATGTCGAGCGCCTCTCCGCGCAGCTCGAGCAAAGCACCGTCCTGCTCCAGTCCGCCCGCCGCCAGAATGCCGCCTACGAGCGGGAACTGGCTCAGGAAGAGCGCAATCGGACCATGATTGCCGGACTCCAGAGCGCCCTCGCCGACTCCGAAGCGATGCTGGCTGACGTGCGTGGACGACTGGCCGAGAGCGAGCGTCAGTCCGCCGCCCTCGCGGGCCAGGTCGCGGCCCGCGACACCTCCCTCGCCCAAGCGGCGTACCAACTCGCGCACACGCGCGCCGGGGCGCTCGCCCTCGGCGAGCGGGCCCGGGCCGAGTCTGAGCATCTCCGCCAACTCCTGCGCGACCGCGAGGAGGCGCTGGACTCCCGCGAGCGCAAGATCCGCGCGATGCAGACCTCCGCTTCGTGGCGGCTCACCGCCCCCCTGCGCGCCCTCCGGCGGTGGCTGATCGATCCGCTCCGGCGGGATGCGGCCTCGCCCGCCGCCGCCGCGGCGAAGCCGGCGCTGCGTCCGTCCAGCCTGGAGTTCCGTCCGGAGGACTTCGCCGATCCCTCGAACTCGTTCCTCTACAGCATCGACTACCCCCAGACGTGGAACTTCGCGGGCCACAAGGTCGTGATCCGCGGTTGGTGCCTCTCCCGCTCACCGCTCTCCCTCAAGAAAATTCAGGCCCGGATCGGAGCGCGCACCTACTCCGGAGTCTACGGGCTGAAGCGCATGGACGTGCTCGCGGCCCTGCGCGACACCCCGCAGGCGGAGTACAGCGGATTCAAGATCGAGGTCGCCCTCGAGGAGGCCGACACCGAGGTGCTGCTCGAGGTCGCCGACATCCACGGAGTCTGGCACCCTTTTTTTCGCTCACCGGTGCGCGTGGGTGCTCACCTCGCCGCACCGGAGCTGACCAGCTATGAGCGCTGGGTCGAGACCTACGATCGCCCCACTCCCGAATCGCTCGCCACCCTCGCCGCCCGCGTCCCGCAACTGCGGCACCGCCCGCTGATCTCGATTCTCGTGCCGGTGTACCACCGGTGCGCGGAGGACGAGGTCTGGCTCCGCCGCTCCGTGGACAGCGTGCGTCGCCAAGTCTACCCGCAGTGGGAGCTGTGTCTCGCGGACGACGCCTCGCCCGCGCCG
>CAZEJZ010000203.1:0-5693 GCA_964512415.1 uncultured Opitutaceae bacterium | reverse complement strand
CGGCACGGATGCGGCGCGACTCGCGGATGTACGGGTACTGGGCGAGCCCGTCGCGGCTGCCGAGGGCGTCGCCGCGGAGGCGCAGTCCCGGAAAGCCCTGTCGGCCGGTGGCGGGGTCGGGCGCCTCGGTCTGGAGCCAATGGATGCCGCTCAGGGTGAGGCTCCGTGCGGCGTTGAAGCTGCGCTGGCGTTCTTCGGGGGAGACTCCAAGCAGCACGCCCTCCCTGTATTCGTTGACCCACATGACGGACGCCAGATCGCTCGTAAACGCTCCGGGTTCGAAGTTGCCGGCGCAGAGCAACCGACGGAAGTTCCAAGGGCTCACTCGATAGGAGCCCGGCTGCGTCGGATTGCCGTAGAAGTCGCGCTCGGCTCCGAAGAGGTCCGGCAGCCGGAAATGGGGTCTCCACCGATCGTAGTCTGCGGGTCGATCGATCACATGCTCCTCGCCGGGGCGGTGATCGAGGATCGCAGTATGCGTGAAGGCCATCTGGTCGCGCGGATCCGCCGGACCCTCGAGGGCGTTGAACTCGCCTGTCTCGGCTTGGGATTCGGCTCCGACCACGGACTCAACGCCGCCCAGTTCGAGGAGTTCACCAAGTTCCGTCGCGTCGAGGATATAGGGAGCAGCGAGGGTAACATCGATGCCGTCGCGCTCGTCGCGGACAGTGACCGCGCGGGCCTCGTCTCTCTCCATCGCGACCGCCACCGGGCGATGACGCGTCAGCAGGGTGATTCGCCCGGAGGACAGGTATGGCGCGAGCATCTCATGGAGCACCGCAAGACCGACGCGCGGCTCAAAGCTCAGCTTGGTGACCCAGGCTGCGCCGGGATTGAGGAACGGATCCTGCCGCGCGGCGGCGGATAGGGGATAGTGCCGGCGATAGTAGTCACGCACGCCGTTCCGGAAGTCCGCGTAGCTCTGCGTGCGGCCGAACTTCTCCATCCACGGGTGTTCGTCGAGGGGCACGGCCTGCGTGGTGGCCTGGCCTCCGATCCAATCCGTTTCCTCGGTCAGAATGACGCTGCGTCCCATCCGAGCGGCGGCGAGCGCGGCGGCTACCCCGCCAAAGCTCCCCCCGATCACGAGGACGTCGGCAGTCCTCTCTCGGCCGGTCCGGCTCGCGGGCGGCGGAGCAGCGCGCATGACAATGCGGGAGCTAGTAAAGGCGGCCGTGGCAAGCCCGGCCGCCTTGAGGAACGAACGTCGGTTGGGCTTCATGAAACTTGGATTTTGATGACGACTTTCTTCATCTGGCTGGGAGTCTCATCGGAGCACCCGGGCTTGTGTGCGTCGTGCGGGAAAAAGATGGCGAATGAGCCCGGTGAGAGCCGCAGGGTGCTCGCCGCCGCCGAGTCGGCGAAGAGTTGGTAGTCATTCTGCGGATCATAGTCCGTGATCGCACGCATCTCGCTCAGCGGTGCATAGAGCATCCGCTCCGTGCCGGCGACGACGTATTGAAGATCGATGTAGGCGCGATGCGCTTCGAAGCGTTTATCCGCTGCGGGAACCGTCGCGTACGACTGCACCAGCGCAAAGATGGCCTCGCCGTCGATGGGGTACTTGCCGTCCGGGGTGTGCGGATCGAAGCGCGTGAGCCACGCGAGCGCCGCGTCGAAGCGTGGACCCAGGCGGCCGGCAAGGCCGGATTGGGGGAGGGTGTCGAGGACCATGCGAGAGGAGGGCGACGAAGATGTCTTTCGGGAAGGGTCGGCGGCCTGTCGACGCGCTCAGGCAAGGAACCAAGTGAGCGGAACCCGCATGAGTTGAGTCGAAGTCCGACCTTCGAGGATGCGGGGTCCGGCCGACGTACGAAGCGTGATCCATGCCTCGTTGCCACGGTAGAGAACACTGGGATAATCGACGCTGCGCTCGGGGTCGTGGATGAGCACCTTCCGCCGGTCATGCGGCCACGACGCTCCCCCGTCGTGGCTGATGCAGGCCATGATCGTGTTGCGCCGACCGGACAGCGGCGCCTTGGCGTCGTAGTCAGAGGTCCAAAGCAACAGGAGATCCTCCGAGCCGGGAAGTCGGGACAGGTGCGCGGGTGCGACCGGGCTCACCACCTCCATGGTGCGAGGCGTTGACCAGGAGGCGCCGCGGTCGAAGGACTCGCTCTTGAACTGAGTGCCCATGGCGGTCCGGATGGTCATGAGCAGACTCCCGTCGGCGCGCTCGGCGATGCCCGGCTCAATGCAACCGGATTCGGTGTCCTGGATGAACTCCTGTCGAGCCGGGGCGGCGGGCGTCGATGCCGGCGCCTTCCCGGCGAGAGGCAAGCGCCCGGACCGCGGGTTCTCGGAGACGAGCCAGCGCACGTAGGGCAACGTGATCGGGTCGCCGAGTTGCCACGTGACGCCAAGGTCGTCCGAACGGGCGACGCGCACGTGGAGGTGGTGGAGATCCCAGTCTTCCGTGCAGTGGCAGGGGGCGAGCAGTCGGCCTGAGGAGTGGACGGTGAAGCGATCGTGGCAGCCCGTCTTGTACTGGCCGTCGGCGACGATCACGTGAGGTGACCAGGTCTCCCCCTCGTCCGCAGACGTGGTGAAACGGCGGGAGGCGATTTTCTGGCTTTGGCGGTAGCTGAAGAGCATGCCGAGCCGGCCGTCGGGCAGGCGCTGCAGCGCCGGGGACATCGCGTTGAACCCGTCCGGGGGTGGCGGCACGACGACCTTCTCCGTCGTGATGGGACGGCCCTCGGAGTCGAGCCGAAGGGCCACGAGGGGTGCCCGGTCGTTGTCGCTTCTTCCCGCGTGCGCGGCATAGGCCAGCAACACGCTCCCGTCACGGAGGGAGACCATGCTGGCCTCGCTCTTGCGCGTGATCGCGTCGGTGGCAGGGGCGACGTTGAGCAGTGGGAAGGCCGTCTGGGGCGTGAAAGGAGGGCGCACGGCGGTGCGCGGGGCCGAGGACGGCGATTGCGCATGCAGCGCGGTGAGGCCGAGCACCGCAGGGGAGGAAGCAGCCGCGGCGCGAAGGAAGTGGCGCCGACTGAGTGCGGGTAGGCAGTGATCGCTGGGGTTTGGAGTCATCTAGCCACCTTCCGCAGTCCGGAGGTCGTCGCCAAGCCAGCGGCGCCGGTACCATGCGCGGACCAGTGGAGCGGATGCGGAGAGCCGCCCGATGCTAGGATCGGCGCGAGCAGTAGTCGAAGAAACCGATCTGCTCGAGGCCCTG
Source organism: uncultured Opitutaceae bacterium (assembly GCA_964512415.1). GTDB lineage: Bacteria > Verrucomicrobiota > Verrucomicrobiia > Opitutales > Opitutaceae > UBA6669. The sequence goes on along the minus strand of CAZEJZ010000203.1, from coordinate 2,515 downwards.
GCGCAGGGAGCGTTCCTGCTCGGACGACGGATGGCGGAGCGGAAGGCGTACCGGGCCGCAGTCGACGCCGACCAGCTTCATGGCGAGCTTGCCGGCGGCGAGGCCACCGTGGCGGCCCACAACCGAGATGAACTCGCGGGCCTGCGCCTGGGCGCGGCGTGCGGCGGCGAGGTCGCCGCGCTCAAACGCGGCGATCAGGCGGAGGTACAGCGGCGCGGCGTAATTGTAGGTGCTGCCGACGGCCCCGACCGCGCCGAGGCTCAGGCCGGCGAGCAGGATTTCGTCGCGGCCGAAGAGCATCCCGTAACGGCCGCCGTCCACCTCACCCGCGTTGCCGTAGTCCATCAGGTCCTCGTGCGTGAACTTCACTCCGGCAAGGTTCGGGATCACGTCCCTCGCACGCTGAAGGAAGTCGGCCGCCGGGATGTTCACGCCGGTCATCGCCGGCATGTGATAATAGTAGAACGGCAGTGCCGGGGCGGCGGCGGCGATGCGGCGGCACCATTCGACGAGTTCCGCTTCGCCGGCTGGCTTGAAGAAACTCGGCGCGATGGTCGCCACCGCGTCTGCTCCAATCTCCTGCGCGTGGGCAGCGAGGGCGCAGCTCTCTGCGAGGCAGAGGTGGCCGACGTGCACGGCGAGTTTCAGGCCCTTGGGCGCGGAGCGCCTCCAGGCGGTCGCCACCTCCTTGCGCTCCGCCACCGAAAGGCTGCTCCCTTCACCCGTCGTGCCGCAGATGAATGCGCCCGACACTCCGTTGTGGGCAAGGAGGGCGGCGATCCGGGGAATCGTGTCCAGGTCGAGGGCGCCGTCGGCGCGAAAGGGAGTGTGCGGAGCGGCAACCAGGCCGGTCAGGGTCAACTTCATGGTGGGTGCAGATTCGGAAACCCTCTGAAGCTTCCGTTCCGCCGGCGGCGGGACAAGCAGCGGCGAGTGGTACGGTGAGAGTACCTTTGGAGTTGCTCCAACCGGCCCGCAGGCCACTCGAGCGGCGTGGCCGTGCTACCTCTTCCTGCTCGACGGCGTCGTTGAGAACTCGCTGCGGCGGATGAAGGTCTGGTCGACCTCGCGCTTCAGTTGCTCGGCGGCGACGGGGTCGGATGCGCGGAGGAGGGACACCTTGTCGGAGGCCTCCTTCATGTTCTTGAGCCGCTCCTCCTGCTCGTAAAGCATGAGAGCGTATTGCTCCTTCGACATGCCGAAGAGCGGGAGATGGTACGCGTTGAGTGCCTTGCCGGTTTCCCCGAGGAAGCGCTTCACGGCGATCTCGCCGAGCCCCTTCTTTGTGTTCACATCCTTCTCGCGGAACACCGGGGGCCGTTCGCCCTGCACCACGTACTCGGGCAGGCGGACGATCCCGTTTTTCGGGGCGTCCGCTTCTTCCTCCTCCGCAGTCTTGGGCGCGGGCGGGGCGGGCGGGGCCGGAGGCTGGAACGAGATCCCAGCGGCCACCGCACTCAACGTGGAGCGCGAAACCCGATCCGAGGGACCGCTGACCTCAACGGTCGGGCGATCGCCGGCTGGACGCGGAGCGTTGGGCGAAGCTTGGCCCAGCATCACCGGGGCAGTCGGCAGGCCCAGCGCGGCAAGGAGCGTCCAGAGGGCGGTGCGAGGGGGCATGAACAGTTGGACTCCGAATTCGAGGAAAGGTTCGTTCGCCTGAAACGCAAGCCGCACGCGAGAGGCGGGCGGCGGGGGCGAAACGGCGGCGCGCGGTCTAGCCGCGGATCTGACCGGTCCCGTCCATGATGTACTTGTAGCTGCAGAGCTCCGGCAGGCCCATCGGGCCGCGGGCGTGCAGGCGGTCGGTGCTGATGCCGATTTCAGCGCCGAAGCCGAATTCGAAACCGTCGTTGAAGCGTGTGCTGGCGTTCCAACCGACCACCGCGCTGTCGACCGCCGCCTGAAAGCGCCGGGCGGCCGACTCGTCGGCGGTGACGATCACGTCGGTGTGGCCGGAGCCGTCGCGGTTGATCGTGGCGATCGCCTCGTCGAGCGAATCGACGATGCGGACGGCGATGACCAGATCGAGGAACTCGTTGCGGAAATCTCCCGGTGACGCGGGCCGGACCCGGTCGGTCCACGGACCGCTCGACTGGGCGAGGATCGCCTGCGCGCGTGGATCGCAGCGCAGCTCCACGCCCTTGGCGGCGAGGGCGCCGGCAACGCGCGGCAGGAGCGTCGGGGCGACGGCGGCGTGGACGAGGAGTTGTTCGGCGGCGTTGCAGACCCCGGGACGAGAGACCTTCGCGTTGACCGTGATCGACTCGGCGAGCGCGGCTTCGGCGCGGGCGTCGAGGTAGACGAAGCAGACGCCGTTGTAGTGCTTGATGACCGGGATGCGGCTGTTCTCGACGACGAAACGGATCAGGCTCTCGCCCCCGCGCGGGATGATGCACTGCACCAAGTGGTCGAGCGTGAGCAGCGTGTTGAGGGCGGCGCGATCGGTGGTTGGGATGAGCTGGACCGCTGCGGCGGGCAGCCCGGCCTCGGCGAGACCCCGCGCAATGACTCC
>CAZEJZ010000202.1:0-5720 GCA_964512415.1 uncultured Opitutaceae bacterium | reverse complement strand
GAAGAAGATGATGTCGAAGCCGGTGACGAGCGTGGAGGTGGGATAGAACTTCTTCAGCTCGACCGTCTGCTCGGGCCAGCCCAGCGTCGACATCGGCCAGATGCCGGAGGAGAACCAGGTGTCGAGGACGTCGGGATCGCGCGTCAGGGCGACGGACTTGCCATAGTGCTTGGCCGCGTCCGACGAGGCAGCAGTCTCGTCGAGGGCGACGAAGACCTTGCCATCGGGCCCGTACCACGCCGGGATCTGGTGGCCCCACCAGAGCTGCCGCGAGATGCACCAGGGCTGGATGTTCTCGAGCCAGCGGAAATAGTCGGCCGCATACTTCTCCGGCACGAACTTGGTCTTGCCCGTGCGCACGGCCTCGAGCGCGGGCTTCGCCAGCGTCGCGGCATCGACGTACCACTGGTCGGTCAGGAACGGCTCGATCACCGCCGCGCCGCGTTGCGAATGGGGCACCGCGTGCGTCGTCACCTCGATCTTCGCGAGCAGGCCCTTGGCGTGCATGTCGGCGACGACGCGCTTCCTCGCCTCGAAGCGATCGAGACCGCGATAGGGCGGCGGCACCTCGTCGTTGAGCTGCGCGCGTTCGTCGAGGATGTTGATCACCGCGAGCTTGCAGCGCTTGCCCACCTCCCAGTCGTTGAAGTCGTGCGCGGGCGTGATCTTCACCGCGCCGGAACCCTTGGTCGGGTCGGAGTACGTGTCCGCGACGATCGGGATCTCGCGACCGACCAGCGGCAGCACGACCAGCTTTCCGACGAGCTTCGTATAGCGCTCGTCCTCGGGATGGACCGCGACGCCGGTATCACCCAGCATCGTTTCTGGCCGCGTCGTCGCCACGACGATGTAGGTCGACGGGTCGGCGGCGTCGAAAGCTTTGCCCTTCAGCGGATACCGGAAGTGATAGAGGTGGCCCGAAGGGTTCTTCGCAAGAACCTTGGCGAGGGCCGCCGGGTCGAACGGCCTGGGATTGCCGTCCTTGTCCTTGCCGCCCTCGGCCCACTTGTAGCTGCCGGTGGTCTCGACCATGTCGACTTCGAGGTCGGAAACCGCAGACTGGAACTCGGGGTCCCAATTGACGAGGCGCTTGTCCTTGTAGATCAGCCCGGCCTTGTAGAGATCCACGAAGACCTTGAGCACGGCCTTCGAGAGGCCCTCGTCCATCGTGAAGCGCTCGCGCGACCAGTCGCAGGAGGCGCCCAGGCGTTTCAACTGGTTGATGATGGTGCCGCCGGAGTGGGCCTTCCATTTCCAGACCTCGGCGAGGAACTCGTCGCGGGACATGTCGTGGCGATGCCGCTGGGATTTCGCCAGCTCCCGCTCGACCACAAGCTGCGTCGCGATGCCGGCGTGGTCGGTTCCCGGCTGCCAGAGCACGTCCTTGCCGTTCATGCGCTCATAGCGGCAGAGGATGTCCTGCAGCGTGTTGTTCAGCGCGTGCCCCATATGCAGCGATCCGGTCACGTTCGGCGGCGGGATCACGATGCAATAGGGATCGGCCTTGCGCCGATCCTCACGGCCGCACTTGAACGCCTCGGCGGCGTCCCAGTCGGCATGGATGCGCGCCTCGATCTCGGCGGGCTGATAGGTTTTTTCGAGCATGGAACCGGCTCTCACATGGGGGAGGGCCGGTGGTACGGCGCGTTGCTCGGCACTGTCAACGGCAGGGAGGCCGCACGGATCAGTTCTGGTGGGCCTTGCTCATTTCCGCCAGCTCTGCCTGGAGGGCCCTCTCGACCAGTGCCGGCAAGTTCTCGTCCAGCCAGCTGCGCAGGAGCGGCCGGAGCATCTCGACCACGGCATCTTCGAGAGTTCGGGGGGCGGCGAGGGGAGCAGAGGCCACAGAATCAGCCATCGGGCCGTTGTGAGCCGGCGATGCCTCCGCCACCTCGGCCGGTGCCGCCTGGTACGCCACATGAGACGTGGCGACCGGAGCACTCTCCACGGGCTCGGCGATGTCCGGGGCGTGACCCGCTGACATCCCGGGTTGCGGCAGGGACGGGTGCGGCGGCTCGACCGGCATCGCGGTCTGCAGGACTGCGGGAGCTTGCCTCGCCGCCGCACCGCCAGCGAGCCCCGCAGCGAGAGCATCGAGCGCGCTTTCGACGCGCTCCGTCGATGCGGGCGCCCCCGCGGGTCGCGTCTGCGCCGGTCCAGAGGCAGGCTCGAGCAGGTCGGAAAGATCGTCATCCGCCGACGGTGACACCACAGCCGGCTCGGCACGTGGAATGGCTGCCGCCAACTCGCGCAAGACCTGGGGAATCGAGGCCGGGGAGTTCGCCGTTCCAGGAGCGGGCGACGCCAGCGCGGCCGACGGCGCGGCGGCCTGGGTGCCGAGCTGTGCGGGCGCAACGGTTGCCGCAGACGACGACGGCGGCGCGGCGGTGGCGGTGGCGGTGGCGGCCGTCATTGCCGGCGCGACGGTCCTGGTGCCATCGGCCGCAGCCAGCCCGAGCCCTCTGGGCTCCTCGGCGATGATCTTGCGGATCGAAGCCAGGATCTCGTCCATGCTGGGTTCGCTCGCCCGCTCTGGTCGCGTCATCGCCGTCCCCATCCGGCCGCGGCATGCGGCCCGTCAAACGCTGCTGGGCGTTTGCTACAATGATTGCATTCCACCTTCAATCGGAACGCCGGTCGCTCGAGCGGTCACTCACAGACATCGGCGCCGACCTCGAAACTCGGCCGGCGGAGCCGCTTTACGGCTTCCTTCCACCGCGGCGCGGCGCGGGTTCGGGCGCAGGCGGCTCTTCGGAGCCTGCGGGCTCCACGCGGGTTCCCCAGAAATCGTGCTTCTCCGTGCGACCGTTCGCGTGCGTGATCGACACGCCGAACCACTTGCGCCGGACTTCGAAGTAATGGGCGTCGGGGTCGTAGACTTTGTCCGCCGCGCCCAGTTCCTGGACGTTCAATCGACCGACGGTCGACATGAGGCTGTAGTGCGCGACGACGATGTTGCGCTTGGTCGAGACCAGGTTGACCTGCGCGTTCAGCAGCTCTTGCTCGGCGTTCAGCACATCCAACAGAGTGCGCTGACCGACCTTTTCTTCCTCGCGGACGCCGGCCAGCGCGGTCGAGAGGGCGGCGACCTGCGCATTGTCGCTCTCGACCTGAGCCTTCGCAGCGGCAAGCTGCGACCAAGCCTGAACCACCGTGGCCTGGGCATCCGAGCGATTCTGCTCGATTTCCTGGATTCGGCCGACGTGCGTGTGCTTGGCCTGGCGGACACGCGCCTGAACTTCGCCACCGGTATAGAAGGGAACGGAGACGCGCCCGGTAACGGTCGTGGTCTCGGTCTGATCGGCCGTGAGCGAGGGGTCGTAGCGGCGCGAATACGTCGAGTCGAGCTGCACGGTCGGCAGCAACTCACCCCAGATCCGGTCGACGGTGTGACGCGCGGCCTGCTCGCGGTAAAGGGAGCCGACCACGGTGGGATTCTCACGCGCCGAGATGGAGACCGCTTCTTCGAGCGAGCGCGGCTGGGCACGCTCGTCGACCTTCGGCTCGATAAGATTGGACGGCGGACGACCTACGTGGCGCTCGAAGGCGCCGCGGCTGGTCTTGAGATTGGATCGCGCGAGATCGAGAGCGGAAACCGCTCCTGCTCGACGGGCCTGGGCCTGCGCAACGTCGGTGCGCGTGACCTCTCCGACCGAGAAGCGGTCCTGTGTCGCCTTCAATTCCCTGCTGAGTACGTTGAGGTTGTTCTCGCGGAGCCTGACGATCGCCTGGTCGCGGACCACGTCCATGTAGGCCGTCACGACATCCTGGAGAACCGCCTGCTCCACGGCGCGCAGCGTCTCGCGTCCGGCGCGCACGGTGGCTTCCGCCTCACGCACCTGATTCAGCGTGCGGAAGCCGCGAAACAAGGGCTGTGTGGCGGTGACGGAGTACCCTCTCGGGTGTGTTTCGCCCGAGTTGGTGGACGTCCCCGGGGAGGTACGCAGGTTCTGGTAACCGACATCGCCGGCGCCGGTCACTGACGGCCTGTATCCCGCGTTCGCACGCGCAACCTCCTCGTCCGTCGCCCGCAACGTGGCGCGAGCGGCATCGAGGCGAGGATTGTGGCGGTATGCAGTGGCAAGCGCATCCCGAAGGGTGTCGCCATAGGACGGCTGCAGCGGCGCCTGGATCGAAACAAGGGCCGCCAGCAGTGCCGCGCGGCAAGCTATGCCCAGGTTGGTCATGCGTCCCACTCTCCGCATTCGAACATGACGCAGGCCTGCCAACTATGGCAGGTCACAAGTCCGTATCGAGCGGTTTCGGTAGCCCGATTCGAGAAGGGCCCGACTTCGGATCCCTCTCGTTATCCACAGGCCTTTAAATCATTGTGGCGGTCCGGAGCCAAAGCCTCGCGCGCAGCGGAAGCGAAGTTTGTGGCTTTGCGTTGCAGAGGATCAACAGTGTGTGGGCTCTGCAACGCTACGCCTGCCCGCAGCGATCTCCGCCGTCTACTGCCTCGCGACGTACCGGTCCTCAGCGCCCCAGTCGTCGACCTTTTCCAGGAATTCCGTGCGGCCGCTCGCATGCGTAATCGAAACGCCCCACCATTTCCGCGCCACGTCCTCGTAGTGGACGCTGGGATCGTAGGTGGTGTCGCCGAGCTTGAGTTCGGAGGCATTGAGCCGGCCGATCGCGGCGAGAAGCGCAAACGAATTCACGATCTGATCGCGCCGCGTGACCACCTCGGCAACCTGGGCGTCCAGGAGTTCCTGTTCAGCGTTCAGAACGTCCAGAAGGGTGCGCTGGCCGACCTTTTCCTCCTCACGCGTGCCCTCGAGCGCAATCCGCGCCGATGCAACGGCGACACGGTCCGATTTGAGCTGGGCCCGCGCGGCAGCGAGCTTCGACCACGCGGCGGCGACCCCGGCCTGGGTTTCGCTGCGGAACTGCTCGATCTCCTGGAGGCGCGCGACGTGGCCGTGCTTTGCGGCGCGGACACGGGCCTGCGTCTCGCCGCCTTCGTAGAGCGGCATGGTGAGTCGGCCGGTGACCTGCGCGGTATCCTGCTCGTCGATGAAGCGGGAAGGGGCAAACCGCTGGGAGTAGCTACCTTCGACCTTGAACTCGGGCAGAAGCTCGCCCCAGATCTTGTCGACAGAGTGCCGCGCAGCCTGCTCACGATAAAGAGCACCGGCGATGCCCGGATGCTCCTTTTCCGCGATGCGGAGGGCATCTTCCACGTTCAGCGGAATGAGACGCGCAGGCGGTGTCGGCTCGCTCAGGGCGTGCGGCGGGCGGCCGACGACCCGTTCGTAGATCGCCCGGCTCGTGCGCAGGTTCGACTGGGCCAGATCGAGGGCGGAGACAGCCTTGGCGCGCCGCGACTGCGCTTGGGCCACATCCGTCCGGGTCACCTCGCGCGCGGCCCGACGGGCTTCGGCCGCCTGGAGTTCACGGCTGAGGACTGTGACGCTGCCTTCCCGCAGGCGGACGATCGCCTGATCCCGCAACACGTCCGCATAGGCCGTCGCCGCGTCGAGGAGCACCTGCTGCTCGACGATGCGCAGGCCTTCCCGACCGGCGCGGACGTTCGATTCGGCCTCACGAACGCCGTTCATGGTACGGAAGCCGGAGAAGACCGACTGCTCGACGTTGACGGTATAACCCCATGTGTTTCCGGACACTTCCGACGACGACGAAGGATCGGTCTTGACCTTCTGGTAGTAACCATCCGGTGAGCGCCGCAGGTGGCCCGGTATTCAGGCGGCCTTGCTGAC
>CAZEJZ010000201.1:0-5739 GCA_964512415.1 uncultured Opitutaceae bacterium | reverse complement strand
CGCTGTGGTTCTCGGTGGTCGCGGCATCATTCATGCCCTTTGGCGCGTACTACCTGAAGGTGGGACCGGGGATGTCGCTGAGCGCAATCATGATCTTCGAGGTGGCGCGCTACCTTGGCGTGATCCTCGCCGCGTGGATCCTCGCGCGGCGGATCGACGTCACCGGGGCGCGTCCGTTCATGCTCTTGGGGCTGGCGATCTACGCGGGGGTGACGGTGTTCTGGTGGCTCTATCTCCGTTGGGAGGGAACGTGGGTCGCGGGCGTGATGGGCAGCTACTTTCTGATCGGCGTGGCGACCTCGTGCTGGAGCATCGCGAGCCTGAACTACCTCCCCAAGGTGGTTCCCGAGGCGGAACGCCCGCTCATGGTCTCGATCCATGGGGCGGTGACCTCGCTCTGCGGCGGACTGGCCCCGATCGTCTGGGGATGGTTCCTCCGCTCCGAGTCTACCACCGGTGCGGCTCTGAACGTTCCCGTCTTCGGCTGGTTCTTCGTTTCCAGCTTCGTCAGCACATGCCTGCTCTCGTGGCTGTCGGCGCGGCTGCCGGAGGAGCGGTCCGCACCGGTCGAGCCGATCATGATCGGCAACGCGGTCCTGCGGCCGATGCGGGCGATGACCTACCTCGTCAACCTGGTTGATGTCCGTTCCGTGGCGGCTCCGCCGGCGCCGGAGACGAAGGCCGTTCGCCGCCCCGATCCGGGAGCGAAGTAGGCGGATCTCGGAAAGCGCTTGGCGGGCGCGACGGATTGGTCGACGCTGCCGGGTGCCGATGGGCAAGATCCGCATCCTCTCCGATCGCGTCGCGAACCAGATCGCCGCTGGCGAGGTGATCGAGCGCCCGGCGGCGGTCGTCAAGGAGCTGGTGGAGAATGCGCTCGATGCCGGCGCGACGCGGATCGAAGTCGAGTTTCGCGTCGGGGGGCGTGCGCTCATGCGGGTCGAGGACAATGGCCACGGGATGGCGCGGGACGATGCCTTGCTTTCGCTCGAGCGGCACGCGACGAGCAAGATCGTCGAGGCGGACGACCTCGATCGCCTGCGCTCCTATGGCTTCCGCGGCGAGGCGCTGCCGTCCATCGCGAGCGTGTCGCGCTTCACCTTGCAGACGCGGCGTCACGGGGAGGACGTGGGCACGGAGGTCCTGGTCAACGGGGGCCGGATCGTGCACGTCCGCGACTGCGGGTGCCCGGTGGGCACGCGGATCGAGGTGGCGCAGCTGTTCAATTCGGTGCCGGCCCGGCGGAAGTTCCTCAAGAGCGACGCGACGGAGGCGGCCCACCTCGTGCAGGGCGTACGGCTCTACGCGCTGGCGCGGCCGGATGTGGCGTTCAGCCTGATCGAGGACGGACGGACGATCTTTCGCTCGCCGGAGTGCGAGCGCCTCGAGGAACGGATCGCGGAAATCTTCGGCCGGCAGATCGCGGAGTCCGTCGTTCCGCTGACCAGTGAAGGCGACGGCTTCCGCCTGCACGGGCTGATTGGACGCCCGGGCGTTGGCCGGGCGACGCGCCACGAGATGATCACGTTCGTGAATCGGCGACCGGTGGACAGCCGGACCCTGAACTTCGCGCTGATCGAGAGCTATCAGGACTCGTTGCCCAAGGGAAGGTATCCGCTGGCGTTCCTGTTTCTCGAACTCGATCCGGCGGCGGTCGACGTGAACGTGCATCCGGCGAAGCGCGAGGTGCGATTCCGCAGCGAGGCGGCGGTGCGGGGTTTCGTGATCCGCAGCGTGCTGGAGCGGATCCGGGAGCTCAACGCGGAGTCCCGTTCCGCGGTTGGCTCGGCGTTCCCGTTGCGTGCCGTGCCGGACGCGGGAGCGGGAGCGGGGGCGGGGTCGCCGGTGGCCGGAGCCGGTGCGGCGGTGGGAAGCGTCCCGATCCGCGGCTCGAATCCGAACGCGGCAACTCCTTCCGCCGGACTGGGGCCGAGGGCGGAGGCACCCTTGCCGATACTGCGTTCGCTCGGGACGTCGAGCCCGTCACCTGCTACTTCGGCGTTGCCGGCGGCCCCGTCCTCGCCGCGGCCGGCGCCGGAGCCTGGCCCGATGGCTGGGACCCCGCGCGCTGGCGTCCGTGCACCGGTGCCCGCCTGGCGTTTCGTGGGCGTCGCGCACGGCAATACCGTGTTGTTCGAAACGGCGGCGGGTCTGGTGCTGCTGGACCGCAAGGCGGCGCACGAGCGGATCTGGTTCGAGCGTATCCAGACCGAGTTCCGCGCTGGCGCGGTCCCGTCGCAGCGGCTGCTGCTGCCGGTGCCGATCGAACTCGATCCGGTCTCGGCGGCGCTGCTGCTGGACCGCCTCCCGTTCCTCAACCGACACGGCTTCGAGGTCGCGGAGTTCGGGCGCAATTTCTTCCGCCTGGAGGCGATGCCGGCGTGGCTGGAGCCGGGTGATGCCGAGACGTTCTTCCGCGACGTGCTCGGGGCGCTGCGGGAAGGGAGGTTGCAGGAAAGTGACGAGGCGGTGGCGCGGGACGAATTGGCCCGCCTGGCCTCGGCGAAGGGGGTTCGCCTGCCTCCGGTCAGCGGGGAAACGGAGGCTTCGGCCCTTGTCAGCCAGCTATTTGCCACTCGGGCACCGCTGACCAGCCCGCTCGGACGACCGACCTACATCGAGTTGAATCACGGCGAGTTGGCGCGACGGTTTCACAAATAGCGGGAGCTTGGTCCGGGGATTGCCAAGCGGGAGGGGGACTGGCACGCTTTCTGGTTTAACGGTTTTCTCCTCTCGCATGTCCGCTGCTCCCAAGACTCCGAAACGTCGCAACTCGGCCGCTCCGGCCGCCGCTCCGGTCGAGGTCGCGCCTGCGACCGCGGTTGAGGGTGGGTCCGCGAAGTTCAAGCAGGCGATTCTCCGCCACCTGACGTACACCCTGGCGCGGGACATGAGCACGGCGCAGCCCCGCGACTGGTGGCTGGCCACCGCGATGGCGGTCCGCGAGGCGGTGCTGGCGCGGCTCATTGCCACGCAGCGGCTGCACAATCAGAGCAATGCGCGGCGACTGTACTACCTGTCGCTGGAGTACCTCATGGGGCGGCTGATGGAGAACAACCTCTCCAACACGGGCCTCCTCGAGCCGGCGCGGCAGGCGTTGCAGGAGCTGGGCGTCGATTTCGACCAGCTGCTGGAACAGGAAGTGGACATGGGCCTCGGCAACGGTGGCCTGGGGCGGCTGGCGGCCTGCTTTCTCGACTCGCTCGCGACCCTGGATCTCCCGGCGATCGGGTACGGCATCCACTATGAGTTCGGCCTCTTCCGGCAGGAGTTCGTGAACGGTCACCAGGTCGAGCATCCCGATGCGTGGATGATCTTCGGCACGCCGTGGGAGGTGATCCGCCCCGAGTACGCGATCGAGGTGCGCGTGTACGGCGAGGTGGAGAACGTCTTCGATGACCGCGGCCACTACCGCCCGCGCTGGGTCCGCAGCCGGGCGATCCTCGGCGTGCCCTATGACATCCCGATCGCGGGCTACGGCACGAAGACCGTCAACTTCCTCCGCCTCTGGGCCTCGCGCTCGACGGAGGAGTTCGATCTCGCGGTGTTCAACTCCGGCGGCTACGTCGAAGCCGTGCGCGAGAAGGCGGTCGGCGAGACGGTGTCGAAGGTGCTGTACCCGAACGATCGCACGGAAAATGGCAAGGAGCTGCGCCTCGTGCAGCAGTACTTCTTCGTCGCGTGTTCGCTGCGCGACATCATCCGCCGGCACCTGCGCGTCGCGAGCAACTCGTGGTCGAACTTCGCGGAGAAGGTCACGCTGCAGCTGAACGACACGCATCCCGCGGTCGCGGTGCCGGAGCTGATGCGCATCCTGATCGACGAGAACGATCTCCCGTGGGAGCGCGCGTGGGAGATCACCGTGGCGACGTTCGGCTATACCAATCATACGCTGCTGCCGGAGGCGCTGGAGGCCTGGGGCGTGCCGCTCTTCGGACGCGTGCTGCCCCGGCATCTGCAGATCATCTTTGAGATCAACCATCGCCTGATGGCCGCGGTGGAGCAGCGTTGGCCCGGGGATGATGCGAAGAAGCGGGCGTGCTCGCTGATCGAGGAGGGTGGGGCGAAGGCGATCCGGATGGCCAATCTGGCCGTGGTGGGATCGCACGCGGTGAACGGGGTCGCCGCGCTGCACACGAATCTCCTGAAGCGTTTCCTGTTCCCGGAGTTCGACGCCCTGTACCCGGGCAAGTTTCGCAACAAGACCAACGGCATCACGCCCCGTCGCTGGCTGCTCGACTGCAATCCGCGCCTGGCCGCGCTGATTTCGCGGCGGCTCGGTTCCGCGGCCTGGGTGCGCGACCTCGCGCGGTTGCGCGGGTTGGAACGCTTCGCCGACGACCCGGTGTTCCAGCAGGAGTTCATGGCGATCAAGCGCGAGAACAAGGTCGCACTCGCGGCGGTGATCCGGCAGCAGTGCGGTCTGGAGGTTTCGCCCGACGCCCTCTTCGACGTGCAGATCAAGCGTCTCCACGAGTACAAGCGGCAACACCTCAACCTGCTGCACATCCTCGCGCTCTACCGGCGGCTGCTCCAGGATCCGGGGCTCGACCTCGTGCCGCGGGTGTTCGTCTTCGCGGCAAAGGCCGCTCCAGGCTACGACCTCGCCAAGAACATCATCCGGGCGATCAACCTCGTCGGCGCGCGCATCAACTCCGATCCTCGGGTCGGCGGACGCCTCAAGGTCGCCTTCCTCCCGAACTACCGCGTCTCGCTGGCGGAGAAGATCATCCCGGCGGCCGATCTTTCCGAGCAGATCTCGACTGCGGGCAAGGAGGCTTCGGGCACCGGCAATATGAAGCTGTCGCTCAACGGTGCCCTGACCATCGGCACGCTCGACGGCGCCAACGTCGAGATCCTTGAGGAGGTCGGTCCCGAGAACATCTTCATCTTCGGTCATACGGTCGAGGAAGTGGTCGAGATCAAGGCCCAGGGGTACAACCCGCGGCTCCATTACGAGCGCGACGAGGAACTGCGGGCCGTCGTCGACTGGATCGGCTCGAACTTCTTCTCCCCCGAGGAGAATCATGCGTTCGGCCTGCTCCACCACAGCCTGCTGAATGGCGGCGACCCCTATCTGGTGCTGTCCGACTTCCGCTCCTATTGCGAGGCGCACGCGCGCGTCGACGAAGCGTACCGTGACCGCCAGCGCTGGGCGCGGATGGCGATCCTCAACACGGCGCGGATGGGCAAGTTCTCCAGCGACCGGACGATTCGCGAGTACGCCGAGGACATCTGGCGGCTGCCGGCCGTGGCGCTGCGCTAGGCGGAGGACCGCCGGAGCGAGTTTTCGGTTGCGCAGGGGCGTGGCGTCCATGGACTGGGGGCGTGTCCTCCGGCTACCAGGTGATCGCCCGCAAGTGGCGCCCGCAGACCTTCGACGATGTCGTCGGCCAGGACCACGTCGTGCGCACGCTGCGCAACGCGATCGCCCGCGGCCGCATCGCCCACGCCTACCTCTTCGTCGGTCCCCGCGGCACGGGCAAGACGTCGACCGCCCGGATCTTCGCCAAGGCGCTGAACTGCACCGGCGGCCCCAAGGCGGATTTCGATCCGGCGGACCCGGCGGTCCGCGCCATTGCCGACGGGACCTCGATGGATGTCATCGAGATCGACGGCGCGTCGAACAACTCGGTCGACCAGATCCGCGACCTGCGGGACGACGTGCGCTACGCCCCGGCGCAGGGGAAGTACAAGATCTACATCATTGACGAGGTCCACATGCTCTCGAACCAGGCG
>CAZEJZ010000200.1:0-5758 GCA_964512415.1 uncultured Opitutaceae bacterium | reverse complement strand
AAGCGTGGTTCCGACCGGGGACACAACAGTCAGTGGACTAATCTTCGATGTCGCACTCCGAAAGCGCGGCTTTGGCCAAGCCCCCACTCCAGATCCTGCTGGCGGCTCCCCGCGGCTTCTGCGCGGGGGTCGACCGTGCCATCAAGATCGTCGAACTGGCTTTGCGCAAGTACGGTGCTCCCGTCTACGTGCGGCACGAGATCGTCCACAATCGGTTCGTGGTGGATGGTTTGCGAGCCAAAGGCGCCATTTTTGTGGAAGAGCTGGACGAGATACCCGACGGCGACGCACCTGTGATCTTCTCGGCACACGGGGTGCCCAAATCGGTGCCGGCGAGCGCCGCGGCCCGAAACCTGTTCTTCCTGGATGCGGCCTGTCCGCTCGTCTCCAAGGTGCATATGGAGGCCGAGCGGCACTACGCCGCCGGACTGGAGACGGTCCTGATCGGTCACGCCGGGCATCCCGAGGTGATCGGCACCATGGGCCAGTTGCCGCCCGGCGCGGTCAGGCTGGTAGAGACGGTTGCCGACGCGGAGGCATTCCGAGCCGATGACCCTGCCCGGCTCGCCTATGCGACGCAGACGACTTTGTCCGTAGCCGATACCGCCGAGATCGTCGCCGTGCTCCGGCGACGGTTCCCAGCCATCGTCGGACCGCACAAAGAGGACATCTGCTACGCCACCACCAACCGGCAGGCGGCGGTGAAGGAGATTGCGCCGCGGGTCGAGCGCCTCCTGGTGGTCGGCGCCCCCAACAGCTCGAACTCGATGCGCCTGGTCGAAGTGGCGGAACGGGAAGGCTGCCCGAAGGCCTTTCTGGTGCAGCGGGCGAGCGACATCGACTGGCCGGCGATGGCCGGCATCAGCCGCCTCGGCATCACGGCGGGCGCGTCGGCGCCCGAAGTGCTGGTGGAGGAGATCGTCGAGGCGTTCCGCTCCCGCTTCGCCGTCACCCTCGAGGAGGTCGTTACGGCCACAGAGAGGATCGCCTTCAACGTACCGCGCGAGTTGCGCGACGTGAAACCTGCCTGAGGCGCGCGTCATGGCGGTTTACACGAAAGTTTCCAGTGAGGTGATCGCGGCGTTCCTGTCGACGTACGACATCGGGACCTACAAGGCGCATAAAGAGATCGCCGAGGGCGTCGAGAACTCGAACTATCTGGTCGAGACCGATCGCGATCGCTTCATCCTCACGCTCTACGAGAAGCGCGTCGACCCGGCCGACCTGCCGTTCTTCCTCGGCCTGATGGAACATCTGGCCGCGCGGGGGGTGGTGTGCCCATTGCCCGTGAAGGATCGCAGAGGCGTGGTGCTCGGCGAACTGGCCGGGCGACCTGCGGCCATCGTGACGTTCCTGAAAGGGACGTGGTCGCGCGAGACGACGCCGGACAGATGCCGCCAAGTCGGCCAGGCGCTCGCGCGTCTCCACCAGTCCGGAGCGGGGTTCGCGCTGACCCGCACCAACGCGCTGGGGTTGGCCGGATGGCGGCCGGTGTTCGATCGCTTCCGTGGGGACGCGGATCGGATCAGCGCAGGTCTGGGAAGAGAAATCGCGCGGGAACTCGATCATCTGGAGCGCGTGTGGCCGCGGGCTCTGCCGCGGGGCGTTATTCATGCGGATCTCTTTCCCGACAACGTCTTCTTCACCGGGGAGGTACTTTCGGGGTTGATCGACTTCTATTTCGCTTGCAACGACGCGCATGCGTACGATCTCGCCGTGAGCCTCAACGCGTGGTGCTTCACGCCGGAGGTGACCTACGAGCCGCAGAAGGGCGCAGCGATGATCGAGGGCTATCAGAGCGTACGCAAACTCGGGGCGGAAGAGCGCGCGGCTTTGCCGACCCTGGCGCGCGGTGCCGCGCTGCGGTTCCTGCTGACCCGTGCCTACGACTGGCTCAACACGCCGGCCGATGCGCTCGTCACACCGCACGATCCGATCCCCTACCTGAAGCGGGTGCTCGTTCACCGGACGATGACGACCGCCGAAGCCTACGGGTGCAGGGCGCCATGAGTTCGGAGGGGCGCGCGAAGATCACGATCTACAGCGACGGAGCCTGCTCGGGGAATCCAGGGCCGGGCGGCTGGGGAGCGATCCTGCTGTCGGGGGCTCATCGCAAAGAAATCAACGGTGGGGAAGCGGATACGACCAACAATCGCATGGAGCTGCTGGCCGCCATCAATGCGCTCGAAGCGCTCAAACGGCCGAGCCATGTACTGGTCTACACCGACAGCGCCTATGTGAAGAACGGCATCACCGGATGGATTCACGGCTGGAAGCGCAACGGTTGGCGGACCGCGGACAAGAAGCCGGTGAAGAACGTCGAGCTATGGCAGAGGCTGGACGAGGCGATCCGCCGCCACGACGTCGAATGGCGGTGGGTCAAGGGCCACGCGGGAGACCCGTTGAACGAACGGGCCGACGAACTCGCGCGTATCGGCATGGAACCGTTCAAGCGCCCGTAGGGGTGAGCGACGCGCCTCGCTTGCGTGCGGTGCGCGCTGAGACCGTCCCGACGTCAGCCGCGCAGGATGGCGAGCAGTCCCTCTCGATAGGTCGGGTAGAGGAGGTTCACGCCGAGAGACTGCTTGATGCGGTCGTTGCGCACGCGTTTGCATTCCTCGTAGAAGGATCGGGCCATCGGAGAGAGCGCCGCCTGCGAGAATGGGACCTCCGGGGGAACGGGAAGGCCGAGCAGTTCGGCGGCGTGGGCGATGACATCCTGCGGCGGGCTCGGTTCGTCGTCGCAGACATTGAAGACTTCGTGCCGGGCGCCGGTCGCGAGCATCGCTGCATGCAGCGTGAGCGCGATATCGTCCACGTGGATGCGATTGAAGACCTGGCCCGGCTTCACGATCCGGCGGGCGGTGCCCTGGCGAAGAGTGTCGATCGCGCTGCGGCCCGGGCCATAGATTCCGGGAAGACGGAAGATCTGGACCCGTTTTCCGCAGGTCTGCGCGAACGTGCGCCAAGCCTGCTCGGCTGTGACACGGCGGTAGCTGCGCTCGTTGCCCGGGCGCAGGGGGGCGGTCTCGTCGATCCAGGCGCCACCACAGTCTCCGTAGACGCCGATCGTTGAAAGGTAGCCGACCCATTCGAGCGAGGGGAGTGCTGCGAGATCGGCGCCGAAGCAGCGCAGGGCGGGATCGCCCTCGAGGTCGGGCGGGATCGAGACGAGGACATGCGTCACGCCCGTCAGCTGATCCAGAACGTCGCGGGAGCGCTCGTCGCCGGCGAAGGCGGTGATCCCGACGCCGCCGGCGCCATCGCTTCCTCGCGTGCGCGTGCCTGCGATCTGGACAGTGGCGTCAGCGGCAAGACGGTCGGCCAGGGCTGCAGCCGTATAGCCGAAGCCGAAGCAGAACAGGCGTGTCATGTCCGGTCTTCCTCCAGTGCAGCATGCCACTCGGCGCGCACGTCGGCATCGGTCTCTGCGTCGAGATGGGCCCCGGCGAGTTGCTCGATGTCGGCCCTGTCCGCCAGCCGCGCCATGGCCCAAACGGCGGCAGCGCGTACCAGTGGGGAGGGATCGGCGAGCAGCGGGCGAAGCTGCCCGAGGAGCGCCGCGTCGCCCGAGTTGCCGGCAGCGATCGCCGCGTTGCGCACAATCCGGTCGCGGCCCGTGCGTTTGACTGGTGTCCCCGCATAGGCAGCGCGAAATGCGGCGTCGTCCATTGCGAGCAAGGTCGCGAGGGCGGGGCTTTCCGTCGCAGTCCGCGCCGCGAAGCGCTGCTCGCTACTGGCGGCGGCGAACCGGTTCCACGGGCAGACGGCGAGGCAATCGTCGCAGCCGAACACGCGATTGCCGATCGGACCGCGGAACTCGCGGGGGATGTGGCCCTTGTGCTCGATCGTGAGGTAGGCGATGCAGCGACGCGCATCGAGACGATAGGGCGCGGGAAAAGCATCGGTCGGGCAGGCGTCCAGGCACCGGCGGCAGCTCCCGCAATGATCGGGATGAGCGGCGCCGGGCGGCAGCTCGGCAGCGGTGAGGATGACGCCGAGGAAGAGCCAGGAACCGTGGGTGCGGGAGACGAGGTTGGTGTGCTTGCCCTGCCAGCCCAAACCGGCGAGCGCGGCGAGGGGCTTTTCCATCAGGGGTGCCGTGTCGACGAAAATCTTGAGTGGTGCGCGCGTCTCCGCCTCCAGCACCCGTGCGACCCGCTTCAGTCCTGATTTCACGATGTCGTGGTAATCGCGGCCGCGCGCGTAGACGGAGACGACGCCGAGGTGAGCGGGGACCGCGGTCGCGATCGGGTTGTCCGCAGGGGCGTAGCTCTTGGCGAGGACGAGGGCGCTGCGTGCCTCGCTCCACATGGCGCGCGGATCAGCGCGGCGCTCGATCGTATCAGCCATCCAGGCCATGTCGCCGTGTGCACCCTCCCGCACGAAGCGCCGCAGCCGTTCGCCGGCCTCGCGGATCGCGTCGGCCGCCGCTTCGAGCGACAGCACACCGCATGCGTCGAAGCCGGCAGCCGTGGCTTCTGCACGAGCACGGAATACGGCCGCCGCTGTCATGGCTGGAACTCCGCATCAGAAATCCAGATCGGCGTAGTGCACCGGGGCCGGTGTGCCGGCAACTCGATCGGCGAGCAGCGGACGGAATGCCGGGCGGGATTTCATCCGGCTGTACCAGTCCTTGACCACCGCGTGCTCGTCCCAGGGCACCTCGCCCAGATAGTCGAGCGTGGAAAGTGCGGCAGCCGCGGCGTGATCGGCGAAACTGATCCGGTCCCCCGCCAGCCAGCGGCGCTGATAGGCGAGAAACCCGATATAGCTCAAATGATAGCGAAGATTGGAGCGGCAGGCGCGGAGAATGTCGAGATCGGGAGCGTGGGCCGTGCCTGGATCGGCGAGACGGGCATAAACCTTCTCGAACAGCATGTCGCGGGTGACTTCACGCTCGAGCTTGACGATGAACCAGTCGACGAGGCGGCGGACCTCCGCGCGGTCCTCCGGTCCGCCTGGGAACAGAGTCGCCGCCCGACCCTGATCCGGGGCGTGGCGCGTCTCCTCCGCGATGAATTCCGAAATGGCATAGACCCCGCAGAGCACCGGACCGTCGCGCAATTCGAGCACGGGAAGGTCGCCGGCAGGGTTGAGGGCGAGAAAACCCGGCCGCCAGGCCCAGGGCTGCTCGTCAACGAGTTCGAAGGCGATGCCGAACTCGCCGAGCGCCAGACGTACGGCGCGCGAGCGCGGACAGAGCCGATAATGCCACAGCTTGTGCATCCCAGAGGCGGGTTGAGCGCGATTCGCCCCGGTCTCGTCCAGCGCTATCGCGTCCAGCCGGGGGCCGGGCCTCTACGGGCCGGGAAAACGGCGACTATTCGATGATGTGCGGCGCGGCCCCCGCGATTGATGCTTGCGCCACCGGAGCCCTCCCCCTATAAGAACGCCCGTTCGCGGCCCGGAAATTCGGCGTCCTGCGATGCCCGGGTAGCTCAGTTGGTAGAGCATGCGACTGAAAATCGCAGTGTCGCCAGTTCAATTCTGGCCCCGGGCACCATTCCCCTTCTCTGACAGCTTCTGATCACCCTACAAACCACCGGCGCACCGCCGGGGTTGCGGCCCTGCGCCCTCGACTGTACATACGCGCCGGGAGGTTGGCGCGGACGGGTCTCTCGCCAACCGGGTCAGGTCCGGAAGGAAGCAGCCCTAACGAGCCGGATTCGGGTCGTTGCCAGCCTCTCTTTATGGTGCTCGCGTGCGACTCCCCTGCGGGGAGACGGCCGCACGCGACGGAGCGCCATATGCTGGT
>CAZEJZ010000199.1:0-5817 GCA_964512415.1 uncultured Opitutaceae bacterium | reverse complement strand
AACGACCACACCCAGGGCACGCGCACCGGGAAGCCGACACCGACGGCCATGGTGGCCGAGAACGACTTCGCGCTCGGCCGCCTCGTCGAGGCCGTCAGTCGCTCCCGCTTCTGGGCCGACACCGCGATCTTCGTCATTCAGGACGACGCGCAAAACGGCGCCGATCACATCGACGCCCACCGCATGCCGGCCTTCGTGCTCGGCGCGTGGGTGAAGCGCGGCGCGATCGACTCCACGATGTACTCCACCAACAGCGTGCTGCGCACGATCGAACTCATCCTCGGCCTCCAGCCCATGTCGCAGTACGACGCCGCCGCCATGCCGATGTGGCAGGCCTTCGCCGATCAACCCGATCCCACGCCCTACGCAGCGCGGGAGGCGCGGGTGGACCTTAACACAAAGAACCCGGCCCTCGCATGGGGCGCAAAGGAATCGCGCCGCATGGACTTCTCCGCACCCGATCGCGCGGACGACCTCCGCCTGAACGAAATCGTCTGGCGGAGCGTCCGTGGTGCCGGGTCCCCCATGCCCTCCCCCATCCGCGCCGCCTTCCTGAAGGTCGCGGACGCCGACTAGGGATCCGGCCGGTCGATGCACCGCCGACTAATGCGGATAACCACCCCTTGCGTCGAGCAGGCGGATCACGTCCTCGTCGGAGGTCTGCCGGAAATCCTCGTACCACTCACCGACGCTGTCGAAGTCGGCCGGCGGCACCACCGCCACCACCTCATCCGCGCCCTGCGCCACGTCCGGCGCCGCATCCGCCGCCACCGTCGGCGCCGCTACAATGATCCGGGCGGCGCCGGCCTTCGCGACGGCCGCTAGCGCGGCCCGCATGGTCGCGCCAGTCGCGATGCCGTCGTCGACCAGCACGACCACCCGACCGCGCAGATCGGGGAACGGCCGGTCGCCTCGATACCGCAACTCGCGGCGGCGCAGTTCCGCGGTCTCGCGGTGCACGACCGCCGCGACATCGGCCGGACCCAAGCCATGTCGGCGAACCACGTCCTCGTCCAGCACCTGCACGCCGCCGCGGGCGATCGCCCCCATCGCGTACTCCTCGTGTCCCGGCAGACCGAGCTTGCGCACGAAGAGGACGTCGAGCGGAGCCCCAAGCGTCCGGGCCACCTCGACCGCCACCGGCACCCCGCCGCGCGGCAGCGCCAGAACCACCACGTCACGCCGACCCGCATACGCCCCAAGGCGCTCCGCCAGCCGCCGACCAGCATCGACGCGATCCCGAAACCGCTTCATGAGCCCAGTCTAGCGCTCCTTGACCGCCTGTCGCCGCCGGAGTTTGGAACGCATCACCCGACTGACCCGCCGGTCGGCGATGGCCTCGGCGTCGGACTACGGGTCAGCCCAGTTGACCACGGGGCCAGCATTGCGCTCCGCCATCCCCAACTCCACCGTCCCTCCAGGCGTTCGCAGCGACCACAGCACCCGCGCCCCCCCCCGCCCATGTCTCCCACTCCCTTGCTTACCACCACGCCGACATGCCGCCCCGGCGCCTCTCGTCGGTCGCTCCTCGGTTTCACGCTCTTGCCAAGCCGATGTCACCTCGCCCCTGCGCTGGCCCTGATCGTCGGCGTCACCGCCGGCCTCGATCTGCGGGCCGCCCAGCCCGTGCCAACGGCCCCGATCGCCCTTGGCTCGCGCCGCGAGTTGTTTGTCGACGATTTCCTGATCGACCGGATGAGTGGCGCGGAGTTGGAACTGCACGCGCCCACGCGCGCCGAGAAGGTGATCGAGTTCGATCGCCCATGGGAGGGGCCGACCTGCGGCTTCTTCAGCGTCATCGACGACAACGGTCTCTTCCGCCTGTACTACCGCGGCAGCGCGAACAACCCGCTCGGCAACGACCGCCACACGCAGGACAACCCGATGACGGTCTGCTACGCCGAGAGCCGGGACGGCATCCACTGGACCCGCCCCAACCTCGGTCTCGTGGAATTTCGGGGCTCCAAGGACAACAACATCGTCTGGATGGGCCAGGAGGCTCTCGCCTTCGCGCCTTTTCTCGACACCAATCCCGCCGCTCCCGCGAGCGAACGCTTCAAGGCCACCGCCGCCACCGTCATTCCCGGACGCAAGCAGTACGCCCTCGTCGGCTTCGTCTCCCCGGACGGCAAGCGATGGACCAAGATCGGGGATCACTCGATCATCCCTGACGACACCACCAACGTCTTCGATTCGCAGAACGTTTCCTTCTGGGATCCCACCCGGAACAAGTACGTGACGTTCTACCGCGCGCAAAAGTCCGGCACGCGCTGGACGAAGTTCGCCGAGTCGGCCGACTTCGCCCACTGGCCGAAGGACTCGATTCAGTGGTTCGACTACCTCGGCGCCCCTTTGGAACAGCTCTACACCTGCGCGGCGCGTCCGTATCCACGTGCTCCTCACATCTACGTCGGATTTCCGAATCGCTACCAGCCCCACCGCACGTCGCCCCAGCAACCAAACCCGGAGCAGAACCGGGGGATCAACGACGCCGTCTTCATGTCGAGCCGCGACGGCGTACACTGGGACCGCCGTTTTCTCGAATCCTTCCTCCGCCCCGGGCGCGACCCGATGAACTGGACCGACCGCAACAACTACGTCGCGGCCGGGCTGCTCCAGACCGGACCAGACGAGATCTCGGTGTACTTCAACCAGAACTACCGCTCGCCCACCGCGCACCTCCGCCGCGGCGTGCTGCGGCTCGACGGCATGGTCTCGGTCTCGGCCGGCTACCGCGGCGGGGAGTTCGTGACCAAGCCCTTCACGTTCACGGGCGATACGCTGTCGCTGAACTTCGAGACCTCGGCCGCGGGCTCAATCCGGCTCGAGCTGCAGGACCAGCACGGCAACCCAATCTCCGGCTACGAACTGGAAACCTTCCCGCCGCTGTGGGGCGACCACATCGACCACGTCGTCACATGGACCGCCAATCCCCGCTGGGGCACGAGCCTCAAGAAGCTCGAGGGCACGCCTATCCGCCTCCGGGTGGTGCTGCGCGACGCGGACCTCTACTCCCTCCAGTTCCGCCAGGCGGAGCCGGCCAAACCCTGAATCAGCGGCCGGCCGCCGGCAGCTGCTGCAACAGCACCGCCGCCCACATGTCTGCGGCGTTGCGCTGCCCAAGCGCGGAAAAGTGGCGGCGGGACTGGGGACCGCCTCGATTCGGCCCCTGCAATTGGTCGGTGTCGGGGCCGAGCGCGAACCCGGGAAGGCGGCTCACCTGAGTGATCGCCTCGCGGATTCGCGCTTCCGCCTCCGGCTTCCGGTAGACCGTGGGGTGGTGCGTGGAGAGCGCACAGATCCACGGCGGCGCAAAGCCCCACGCCTCCACCGCCGCGTTCCGGATCTGCTGCAGACGGCTGACGTAATCCGCCGTGGGAGTATCGGCGAGCACATCCGACTCACCCTGCTGCCAGAGCACCGCCCGGAAGCGGCCGATCGTGCGACCCGCTTGATGCAATCGGACGGAGAGCGGCTCGGTGGGCATCCACTGACGCGTCGATGTGCCGCCCACGGCCACGTTCACGAAACCGATCGGCACCCCGAGCGCCCGGACGAGTTGGTCGCCCACCGGCGGCCAGATCGAGCCGTACTGACTGCGATCCGGCGTCGGCTGCGGGTCATCGGCCAGTTGCCACGTCCCGGTCTCGATGTTGAACGCGGACACGCGGCGGCCCGGATCGGTCACCTGCAGACGCTCATCATTCGTGTTGGTCGCATAGGACTGCCCGGCGACGAGGAAAACCTCCCCCACTCCAATCGGTTCGACTGCCGCCACCTGAATCGCGCCGTCGCGTCCACGCCAGCGGACCTCCAGACGGTACCACCCGCCGGCGGCCACCGCTACCTCCGCGGAGGCCTGCGGGGGCGCCGGTGCCACCGCGTCCGACCGGACCAACGGCAAGGCCCGCCACGCGGCGGACGTCGGTCCTGCGGACTCGGGTGAGGCGCCGGCCGCCGCACCCGCAGTCGACGGCAGCACGCGAACGTCCGCCACGCCGCCGGCGTCCTGCAGCACCGTTCCGGCGACCACCACGCGGGCGGTCGCGGCACCGCAATCCGCCGCCGAGGGCTCGCTGCGTTGGATTACCTGCCACGACAGCGGAGCGACGATCACGAGCGTCTCCGGGTGCGTCGCCGGAGACGTCGCCGCGACCACGCGAACCAAAGCAATCGCGCCGAAAAGGGCTCCACCGAAAACCGCCCGTAACCTTCGGGGACCCACGCAAAGCAACGGCGCACGAAGCGACCACACGGAACAGCGGCGAGCGACGGTACGACGCATGGTCGGAAGTCGAGCGGTGAGGACCCGTTACCGCGAATCTTTTCCGAGACAGCCGGAGCCGCCGAAGCGAGGCGCCAGTCGTCCGGACGGCCACCGACCTCGACGCTGCGGCGCCGCACCGACAAAAACCGAGGTGAGCGTCTCGGCCACAACCGCGCCGCCATGGCCGGCGCGGGTTGTCCATTTACTTGCCACGACGCACGCTCTTTTCCCGTCGCCGTGGATGTGAAGACTGCCGGCGCGGTCCGGTGCGCTCCCCGCCGCGAACTCCCGTCTGGCCCGTCGACTCCACCACGCCTCGCGGGCCGGAACCCGCTTTCCCACTCCGTCCCCGTCGCTCCATGAAATCACCCCTCCTGCTTGTTCTTCTCCTCTGCTTCGCCCGGGTCGCCGTCGCCGCCGACCCGGGTAACCAGACCGTCCTCGACATCCCGTGGAGTCCCTCCGCCACGCGCAACGGCGAAGGGGCTTTCGTCACGCTGAAGAGCGGACGCGTCGTCCTCTACTACAACCAGTTTTCCGGGGGCTCCTCGGACTTCGACCGCAACGTGATCATGGAGGCGCACTCCGACGACCAAGGCCGCACGTGGAGCCGGCCCCGGCAGGCGATTGAACCTCCGCCCGGGAGCCTGAGCCTGATGTCCCTCTGCCCGCTGCGGCTCGCCGACGGGCGACTCGCCCTCGCCTATGCGCTGAAGAAGAGCTTCCTCGACTGCCGCGCCTACGTCCGGTTCTCGTCCGACGAAGGAGCCACGTGGTCGGAGCCGGTGCTCATCACCGCGGGGCCCGGGTACCATACGATCAACAACGACCGCATGATCCAGACCCGGACCGGTCGACTGATCCTCCCGGTCGGTTTTCTCCGTAGCCGTAGCCTCGTGAACGACTGGCCCTCGCTCGACCAGCGCGCCACGATGCTGTGGTTCCTGTCCGACGACGGCGGCGCGACGTGGCGCGAGGCCGAGAGCGAGTGGAAGTCGCCGGTGCCGAGCAAGAGCGGCCTGCAGGAGCCCGGGGTGGTTGAGTTGGAGGACGGCTCGCTTTATTGCTTCGCCCGCTCGGACGCCGGTCACCAATTCGAATTCCGTTCCCGCGACAACGGGGAAACCTGGAGCCCGCCGGTGCCGTCACCCCTCCAATCGCCACTCTCGCCCGCACTGCTCAAGCGCGTGCCCGGCACCGCGACCCTGCTCGCGGTGTACAATGACCACTCCGGCCGCTTCCCCCGCCCGACGCCGGATCCGGCCAAGCCGCACCGCGGACGCACCCCGCTGGTCGCCGCTCTCTCCACCGACGGTGCGAAGACGTGGCCCGTGAGCAAGCTGCTCGAGGGGGACCTCAAGACCGAGTTTCACTACCCGGCCATCCACTTCGTTGGCGACGCGGTGCTCGTCGCCTACAGCTACAACACCACCGGCGGCCCGCACATGGGCAGCCTGCGCGTCCGCCGCCTCACGCTGGACTGGCTCCGACGCTGAGCGGAAGCGGATCCTTGAAGGTTTTCGGCGGACGATCCGACTCCCGGTTCGATC
>CAZEJZ010000198.1:0-5825 GCA_964512415.1 uncultured Opitutaceae bacterium | reverse complement strand
ACCGCAAACTTCCTCGGCGTCCCATCCCGCGGCACCGCCTCCAGGGTCGCCACCACCAGCGGCGCCCCGGGATCCACCGTCACATCACCCGTGGTGATGCCGGCGCGCCAGCCGCGGGCCCGCCATTCGGCGAACTTGTCGTTCGCGAGCGCCCGGGTGGGCACCGTGAAGAGCGAACGGCGGGAAAAGTTGGTCTGCTCCGCCCAGCGCTCGAAGACGTAGGTCTTCCCCGCGCCCGTGGGCGCGTCCACGATCACGTCCTTCCCGGAGCGGAGGGCTTGGATCGCCTCCGCCTGCCACCGGTCGGGAAGGACCAGTTGCTGCAGACTGGATAGCTCCTCAAGACGCACCCGGTGACCGTAGGTCTCCCACCGCCGAGGTCAACCGGGGGCGCCGGTTCCCCGCCGCTTTCGTCTTCCGTCGGAGTCCCGTTTCGCTATCTCTCTGTCCCCCACCGACCTTCCCGACCGTCCATGCCCCCCGTCCTTCTCGTCACTGGCTCCTCCGGCTTGATCGGCTCCGAGGTCTGCACGTATTTCGCGCGGGAACTGGGCTATGCCGTCCATGGGGTCGACAACAACCAGCGCGCGGTCTTCTTCGGACCGCAGGGAGACACGCGCTGGAACCAAGCCCGGCTCGCGCGCGAATTGCCCGGCTTCACCCACCACGAGCTCGACATCCGCGACCGCGCCGGGGTGCTCGCCCTCGTGCGCTCGCTGCGCCCCGCCGTCATCGTCCACACCGCCGCCCAGCCGTCCCACGACCGCGCGGCCGCGATCCCGTTCGACGACTTCGACACCAACGCGGGCGGCACGCTCAACCTGCTCGAGGCCGCACGCCAGGCCTGCCCCGAGTCGCCCTTCATCCACCTGAGCACGAACAAGGTCTACGGCGACGCCCCCAACCGGATCGCGCTGCGCGAACTGGACACGCGCTGGGACTTCGCCGACCCGGCGTACGCCGAGGGCATCCCCGAGACCTTCACGATCGACCAGTCGAAGCACTCGCTCTTCGGCGCGTCCAAGGCCGCCGCCGACCTCATGGTGCAGGAGTACGGCCGCTACTTCGAGATGCCGACGTGCTGCCTGCGCGGCGGCTGCCTCACCGGCCCCCGCCACAGCGGCGTCGAGCTCCACGGATTCCTCTCCTTCCTCGTGAAGTGCAACCTTGAGGGTCGTTCGTATACGGTCTACGGATACAAGGGAAAGCAGGTGCGCGACAACATCCATGCGCTCGACGTCGCCCGCTTCATGGCGGCGTTCGTGGGGAATCCGCGCGCGGGCGAGGTCTACAACCTCGGGGGCGGCCGGGCCAACAGCACGTCCATCCTCGAGGCCTTCGCCCTGGTCGAGCGGTTCTCCGGCAAGCGGCAGGTCTATACGTACTCCGACCAGAACCGGAGTGGGGACCACATCTGCTACTATTCCGACCTGCGGAAGATCAAGGCCCACTTCCCCGGCTGGGACATCACGCAGTCGCTCGAGGAGACCGTGCGGCAGATCGTCGAGGCGTGGCGGACGCGCCAAGGCTGATCACCCGTCCGATTGCCCTTGCCCCGTCCGGCCCGATTGAACCCCCGCCCCGCGATGTCCGCGCCGCTCCAGTTGTTCTCCGTGGTGATTCCCGCCCGCGACGAGGAGGAGTCGCTGCCGGGGACGCTGCGGGAGTTGTTCGCCGTCTTCTCGGCCGCGGGGGTGCCGCATGAGATCGTGGTCGTCGACGACGGCTCACGCGATCGTACGTGGGCGGTCCTCCACGAGCTGCAGGCCGGGCCCGTACCGACGCTGCGCCCGGTGCAGAACCGCGGTCCGCACGGCTTCGGCCGGGCCGTCGTGCACGGCCTCAACCACAGCCGC
Source organism: uncultured Opitutaceae bacterium (assembly GCA_964512415.1). GTDB lineage: Bacteria > Verrucomicrobiota > Verrucomicrobiia > Opitutales > Opitutaceae > UBA6669. The sequence goes on along the minus strand of CAZEJZ010000198.1, from coordinate 3,969 downwards.
GGCGACGCGGTGGTGATCATGATGGCCGACGCGTCCGACGCGCCGGAGGACGCGGTGGGCTACTGGCGGCGGTTGAACGAAGGCTTCGACTGCGTGTTTGGCAGTCGCTTCGTCCGCGGCGGACGCGTGGAAGACTACCCCCGGGTGAAGCTGTTCCTCAACCGGCTCGCGAACGCGTTCATCCGCGTGATGTTCACGATTCCGCTGAACGACACCACCAACGCCTTCAAGGCGTACCGCCGCACGGCCATCGATGGCTGTCGCCCATTCCTTTCTCCCCACTTCAATCTCACCGTCGAGATCCCGCTCAAGGCGATCGTGCGGGGATATTCGTGGACGACGATGCCGATCTCCTGGCGCAACCGACGCCACGGCGTGGCCAAGCTGAAGATCAAGGAAATGGGCAGCCGCTACTTCTTCATCTGCATGTACGTGTGGCTGGAGAAGTATTTCAGCCGCGGCGACTACCGGAAGTCGCTCGACTGACCGCGGCGCGGCGCACGCCGCCGTCGGAGCCGCCCGCAGATCGCGTGGCCGGGCTCCACATCACCCCTCACCGCTCACCGTCCGGCTCGGCGAGCGTCGAGCTTGAGGTCGACGCCGCGCCCGGGAGGGGGCGGCGCAGACCATCAGGGCGACAGCCAGGGACGCACGAGCGGCGCCCAGAGCTCGTAGCCTTTTCGATTCATGTGGAGCTTGTCCGCCACGAAGATGTCCGGCTTGGGCAGGCCGTCCGCGCCAAGCATCACGACGTTCACATCGAGAAACTGGTTGCGCTGATCCTGTTCAAGGTACGCGCGGACCTTGGCGTTGGCCTCAAGCATCAGGTCCCGCTTGGCCCACCGCGCCGGGTTCAACGCAATCGAAAGGAAGAGCACGCGCGTCTCGGGCAACTCCCGGTTGATGCGATCCACGACCCGGCGCACGTCCGCGACCACTTCGTCCACCGGCACCCCGCCGTTGAGGTCGTTCGTGCCGGAGTAGATCACGACCTGCCGCGGGCGGTATTGCAGGATCACACGATCGAAGTGGCGGACGAGATCCTTGACCCGGGAGCCGCCGAAGCCGCGGTTCATGACGCGCAGGCCCGGGTAGTCGGTGGCGAGATCTTTCCAGAGCCGGATCGAGGAACTTCCGGTGAACACGATCGGACGCTCGGGAGGCGGATGGGCCGCGTCCTCCGCCGCGAACGCGAGCATCTCCTTGGCCCAGCGGTCATCCGCGGCCAGCGCCGGAAGCACGATCGCAGGCGCCGGCACCGCGGCCGGTGCAGCGGCGGCCGAAGTCGTCGCGACGGCGCGCGCGATCGCCACCGACAGGAAAGCGAGGAGGGCCACGAGGACCGGACTCACGCGGAGGGGATGAAGCGAACGGCTCATGGCACCACGCTTGCCCCGCGTCCGTGGCAAGTCGAGCCCGCCGCGCGCGCAGCGCAGGACCCGAACTCGATCAGCCAACCACCGCAGTCTGCGGCACGCGCCGCGTCGCGGTCAACCCGCCCCCGGGAGACAATGATGGAGAGCCCCGTCCCCTCCCGCACCGCACGCTGTCGATTACCGTGACGGCGAACGAGGGAGGAGATCGGCGCGATCCACCGCGCACCACGCGCCGGGCCTCAACCCGAGCGTTGCCAGGGAAAGAGCGCCGATGCGCGCCCGGACGAGCCGGAGCGTCGGGTGACCCACCGCGGCGGTCATGCGGCGCACCTGCCGATTCTTGCCCTCGGTGAGTTCAAGTGCGATCCACGCGTCCGGAACGGTCTGACGCCGCCGGATCGGCGGATCGCGCGGGGGCAGCGCCGGGGCGGGGTCCAGCCGCCACGCTCGGCAGGGCCGCGTGCGGTAGCCAGGAAGTTCCAATCCCCCGCGCGCCAGACGCTGCAGCGACGCCTCGGTCGGCACGCGCTCGACCTGCGCCCAGTACTCGCGGGGGTGGCCTTGGTCGGGCTCGAGCAACCGTCCCACGAGGTCCGCCTCGTCCGAGAGCAGGAGCAGGCCCTCGGAGTCTGCGTCGAGGCGACCGATCGGATAGATGCGCGGAGGCAGGCCAAACTCCGCAAGCGTCCGCCACCGCGAGCCGGGCTCGGGGGTGAACTGCGAGAGGACGCCATAGGGCTTGTGGAAGGCCACGACCACGCGTCCAGCAGTAGGTGGATTCCCCTCGCCCGCCGCAATCCTCGTCACCGCGATGGTTGCCTCCGGACGTTCCCTGCGTCACTCCTCGGGCATGCGCGCTGTCCAGTTCACGGCCCTCAATCACCTGTCGCTCGCCACGCTCCCGTCCCCGGTACCCGCTCCGGGCGAGGTCCGCGTGCGTCTCCGCGCCGCGGCCCTCAATCACCGCGATCTGTGGATCAAGCTCGGCCAGTATGCCGGCATCACCTATCCATGCACGCCGGGATCGGACGGCGCCGGGATCGTCGAAGCCGTGGGTCCCGACGTCGATCGCGGCTGGCTCGGCCGCGAGGTGATCATCAATCCGAGCCTCGACTGGGGTGACCGCGAGGAGGCGCAGGGACCCACGTTTTCCATCTTGGGCCTGCCCCGCCCCGGAACGCTCGCGGAGGAGATCACGGTGCCGGTCGCGCAGCTTTCCCCCCGTCCCGCCCACCTGAGCTGGGTCGAAGCGGCGGCGCTGCCGCTGGCGGGTCTCACCGCCTACCGCGCGCTCTTTTCGCGCGCCCGCCTTGAACGGAGTGACCGCGTGCTGATCACCGGCATCGGTGGCGGCGTCGCGCTCGCCGCGCTGCAGTTCGCCGTCTCGCTCGGCGCGGAAGTCTGGGTGACGTCCGGCTCGGCCGACAAGCTCGCCCGCGCCCTCGCGCTCGGTGCGCGGAACGGCTTCGACTACCGCGATCCGGCCTGGCCTCAGTCCGCCGTCCGCGCCGCGGGTGGTCCGTTCTCCGTCATCGTCGACAGCGCCGGAGGCGCGGGCTTCGAGTCGCTCGTCGATGTCGCCGCCCCCGGAGCACGGATCGTCTTCTTTGGGGCCACGGCCGGCAATCCGCCGACCCTGCCTTCGCGCAAGGTGTTCTGGCGCCAGCTCTCCCTGCTCGGCTCCACCATGGGCAGCCCGAACGACTGGGCCGCGATGCTGCGCTTCGTCACCGAGGAGCGCATCACCCCGATCGTCAGCGAGGTCTTCCCGCTCGCCGAGGCCGGAGCCGCCTTCGATCACCTCGCTGCCGCCGGGCAGTTTGGAAAGATCGTCCTGAAGATGGAGTGATCCGCCCGTACCCGGCACCGGCTCCGTCCTCCCACCCCGCTCTTCGCCACGCCCCTCCCGCCGCTCCTCGGTCGTGTCCGCACCCGTGCTCGAAGCCTCGCTCTACCGGCTCGCCGCCCTCGCCACCGAGGTCGACGATCCCGCGATCGCGCTCCGGCGCATCCTCGAGACGCTCATCGCGCACTTCCGGGCCGACTCCGGGTCCATCGCGTTGCTCAATCCCGACACCGGCCGCCTCGAGATCGAAGCCCAACAGGGACTGCCGGAAGACTATCGCGAGGTCACGCTGCGCCTCGGCCAGGGGATCACCGGCTGGGTGGCCTTCCACGGCAAGCCCCAGTTCGTCCCCGACGTCCGCCGTGACGCCCGCTACGTCCGCCTGCGGCCGAGTGTGCACTGCGAGCTCGCCGCACCGATGGAGGAGCACGGTCAGGTGCTGGGCGTGGTCAACCTCGACAGCGACCGTCCCGACGGGTTCACGCGCGACGACCTCGACACGCTCATCCGCCTGACCGCGCAGGCGACGGCGGTGCTGCAACGGCTCTGGCAACTGCAGCAGCTCCGCGGCAAGGCGCGCCAGCTCGAGTCGCTCATCGGCATCGGCCAGGCGCTCGTCGCGAAGGTGGAGGAGCGCGACCTGTTCGAGACCGTCACCCGCGATGCGCGGCTCATCATGCAGGCGCGGGCCTGCGGGCTTTACCTGCACGATCCCGCCCGCGGCTCGCTGCGGCTCGTCGCGCTGTC
>CAZEJZ010000197.1:0-5841 GCA_964512415.1 uncultured Opitutaceae bacterium | reverse complement strand
ATCTGATTCGCGTTCGGATAGTTGGTCTTGACCGAGTGTTTGCGCCACCGCCCGGCCGGATCGCCCGCGTGGTCGAACCACGCGATCTCCCCGGGCATCCAGCCCAGCGCGGCGACATCCTCCCGACCGTCGCCGTTCAGGTCCGCCACGAGCACATCGACCGCGCCCGGCAGTTCATGGCTGATGACGTGCTTGCGCCACTGGACGCGATCGTCCGCTCGGCCCGCATTCTCGTACCACACCACCGAGCCGGGGCGAGGCTTGCCCTCGGGAATGGTGAGGTAGCCGCCCCAGGCTAGGACCACGTCGAGACGGCCGTCCCGGTTCAGGTCCACCACCTTCGTGAAAACCGGCTCCGGACTCGGCGTGAGGTCGATCACGTGCCGCCGCCACGAGAGACCCGAATTGGCGCGGATCGCCTGATACCAGACCACCATACGCGAGTCACGGCTGGTCGCGACCACGTCCATCTGACCGTCGCCGTCGACGTCGCCCGCGTTCACGCTTGAAGCGCCCGGGAATCCACCGTCGATCACCGAGCCCTCCCACTCGGTCGCGTTGAGGTTTCCGGGGTTACGGAATAACTTGAAGCAGTTCCCGAGTCGCCAACCCGCCCCGACGACGTCCAAGCGACCATCGCCATCGAAGTCGGCCACCGCGACATCGACCGAACCGAGCATGTTGCCCTTCGCGATGAAGCGCTTCTTCCAGAGTTCGCCGCGGGCCAGGGCCGCCTTTCCGGGGTTCTCGAACCACACGATGTCGCCGAGGAAGTTGTCCACCATGACGACGTCCAGCCGGCCGTCACCGTTGAGGTCGACGATCACGTGGCGCTCCAAGCGACGGTTTGGGTCATCCCGGACGATGAAACGACGTTCAAACCCGCCTTTGCCGTCATTGCGGAACCAGTAGACGTGGCTGTTGCGCGGCGACGGCCCACCGGACTTCGCGGGACGCCGGATGCCCGGATCGGCCGGGCCGCTCCCGACCGGTTCACCGGCGTACGGCTCCGCTTGCACGAAGCCTGAGGTGTCGGCGGTGACCAGGTCGACGAACCCGTCGCCGTCGAGGTCGGCGGCCTGCACGCCAAAGCCGTAGGTGTAGTCGTCCCAGACCAATCGCTCCTCGAAGCGCGGCTCCGGGGAGCGAGGGGCCGCAGCAGCTGCGCTGCTGACGCAGCCGACGACAACGAGTATGAAAGGGATTCGGAGGTGCATGGGAAGATCGATGGAGAGCGGGGCTTCGCTGGACTTAGGCGCCAGAAAGTTGGGCGGGAGTCAGTTCGTTCAACAGCGCCTGACCGCGCTCGAGACGGTCAAGGTTGAGCGAGAAGATGTCCCACACGCGCTCAAGAAAGTGCGGGCTGAGGCCGGAACCGGAGATGTGGGGCGTGAGGATGACGTTCTCCATGCGCCAGAGCGGATGCTCGGGCGGCAGGGGGTACGCGTAGTGGGTGTCGAGCGCGGCTCCGGCGATCCAGGCCTCGCGGAGAGCGCGCAACAGCGCCGCCTCTTGGGAGGTGGCTTGGGCGGATGCGGACGCGGGCAACAGCAAGGCCAGCGCCGAGGCGCTGACTGCGAGGAAGCGTGAGCAGGCTAGCATGTGGTTCATGGTTGAGGGGAAACGGGAGACTCGAGGGCGAAAAACGTCGTGTATCGAAATCGGGGTGGGTCCGCGGCTTTCGCTGCTGGGAGTGCTGGCGCAGCGGAAAGGAATCAATTTGAGGCAGGTTCGGAGAGCCTAGGTACCATAGATACTGCGTTAGCAATGCGTTAGGAACTGGGTAGCGTTGTGAGAGGTCGGCGCAAGGCAGTGATGATGGAAGGTTGTTAGGCTGTATGGAGTTGCATACAGCATGGTCAAGAGCTGATTTTTCTCCGTGCACAAGGCACGCGACGATGCCGAGCTTTACTCGACGGGAGTTTCAACGTAAGCAACGGACGTGCTTCGGTTTATCCATCCCCGACTGCCCCGCTGGGGCCTCGCGTGTCTCGCGATCCTTTTTTCTGCCCTCGCCGTTCGGTCGCTGGCCGTCGAAAGCCCCATCCAACGCCTCCCCGACGGCCAGCGCGCGCTCGTCCTTGGCCGAATCGAGGGACGCACCCAGCCGTTGCTCTTCATTTTTCAAGGCAACATCGATGCCGCCATCGAGACTCCTCTCTATACCGAGGTGGGGCGCCTCCTCGCCGCCGACGGCGTCCTGAGCGTGGTGCTCGACGCCCCTGCGCACGGTGCGGACGCCGTCCCGGGGGAACCGCCGGAGCTGAGCGGCTGGGCCCACCGCATCGCGCAGGGAAAGCCATTTCTTGGCCCGTTCCTGCAGCGCGCCTCCGCCGCGCTCGATCACTTCATCGCCATCGGCTGGGCTGATCCATCGCGAGTCGCCGCGTGCGGCACCTCGCGCGGCGGCTTTCTCGCCTTTCACTTCGCCGCGCACGATCCGCGCATCCGCGCCGCCGCAGGCATCGGGCCGGTCACCGATCTCGCCGCGCTCCGGGAATTCTCCTCCCTCACGCCGCCGCCACTCTCCGCCCCGCTCGCCCTCGCGACGCTGGCGCCCCGCCTCGCCGGCCGACCCATCTGGTTGTGTATCGGCAACGACGATACGCGAGTCAGCACTGCTCAGGCGATCGCGTTCGCGCAGGCCGTCGTCGACGCGAACCGCGCCCTACCCTCGCCACCGTCACCGATTCCGGTGGATCTGCTCGTGCAGGCCTCGCCCGGACACCGGAGCTTCCCCGCGGATCACCGCCGACTCGCGCTCTGGCTGCGACCGCACTTGGGCCTGCCGGACAAGGGCGACTGACCGCCTGAGTATCGGCTTCAGTCCATCGCTCTGCGAAGGTAACGGGCCGGTGCCGCGTCGGCACCGACCCCGGGGGCTCCGCCCTGCGCGGTCTAGCGGAAACGCAGCGAGAACAGGTCCGCGTCCTTCATCACGAAGCGCAGCCGTACCGGCCGGTCCTGCAGCCGCGAGACGTCGTCCGTCGTCGCCCAGCGGACTGTGCGCTCGATCGAGTCGCCCACCAGCATCGGGCACTCCTCCAGCGTGAAGCCCGGGATTGGTTCGCCGGTCTCCGTCTGCACTTCCACCCGGATGCCGCCCACCGCCGAGGTGGAGCAATTGAGGATGAGTTGGCGGCCGGCGAAGCGGAAGGGCTTCGTCAGCATCTCGCCTTCCTCGTAGTCCGCGTGCACCGCCGCGAAGCCGTCGAGCCTCAAGGTGTAGCGGCCGAGGTGCGCCGTGGGCTGGCAGTAGTCCTGGCCCACATACACGGACATCTCCGCCGGGCCGGTCTGGATGAAGCCCGTGGCCGGGACTCCGTTGCGCGAAATCCAGTTGCCCTTGTTCAGTCCGGGACGCACGAAGGCCTGCATGAACGTGCGGTCGTAGCGGGTGCCGCCGCGACTGGTCATGAAAACCGTGTCCGAAACCTGGTTCGGGATGTTGTGGTCAGCACCTTTGATTCCGAGGAAACCCTTCCCCACCTGCTGCTGCTCCAACTCCTCGTCCGTCAGAAACCGGCGGCCCTGAACCAATCGCATCGGGGTCGCGATGTAGAGGTGCGGAGCGCGGAAGTACGGCCGCGTCCCGTTGGTGTAGAGATGCTCCAGCGGGGTCTGACCAAAGGTCATGCGTTCCGCCGGAGTCCACGTGATCAGGTCCTTGGAGGTCGTGCGCGAGATCGAGCGGAATCCACCCAGGTTGAAGCCCTTGGAGGAGTAGTCCGTCCAACCGGTGAAGGTCCGGAAGTAGAGAACGTAGCACTGCTCCAGCTCCGACCAGAACGCGACGTTCAGCGAGTCGAACGCGCCGTCGCGGAAGACCGGCTGATCGCGCCACTTCCGCCAGCGCAGTCCGTCCTCCGAAACGAGGACGTAGAGGCCCTGCGGCCACTGGCCGCCGACGGCCTTGTAGCGCTCGTTTGCCGGGACGCCCGGACGGGTGTCGATGAAGGGGCTGATGCTCTGCGTGTACGGATCTTCGCGGGGCGAGGGCGCGAGGAGGATGTTGTTCTCCTTCGAACCCGCGAACTCCACGAGGCCGAGCTTGGGCTTCACCCACGTGATGCCGTCCTTGCTCTCCGCATAGCAGAAGAAGGAGGTCGCGCCTTCGTTCTTCTGCGGCGAGGAGAGCGAGGGGCCGCCGCGGTAGTACAGGCGGTACTTGCCGCCCTCCTCGATGATCGTCGCGTAACCCGAGGCATCGCGGTCCCAAGGGTCGTTGTACGGCAGCGCCACGCCCGCCTTCTGCGGCACTTGGAGGCGGAGCGAGACGCCGTCCAGTCGGTCAATCAGGTGGTGGTCCACCATCAATTCGAGGCGCGAGCCGAGGTCGATCGGAGCGGCCGGCAGGGAGGTGACCGCGGCGGCGAGGAAGGCGAGCAGGAGGTAGGGGCGCACGTTCATGGGGTGTCGAGGCAGTGGGCGAAGAAGGGAGTGGAGTGAGGTGAAGCGCTGCGCGCCTGAGCCACCGGGAGCCAGGCGCGGAGCGAGCGTGCGTTCGGCCGTGGAGTCTTATTCCAGCCAGAACGAGTACAGGTCGGCGTCGCGGAGGTGGAAGCGGAGCCGGACGCGTTTTCCGGCGAGTTCGGAAAGGTCGCGGTCGCGCCAGCGAATCTCCGCGCGGGTCTGGTCGCCCGAAAGCGGCTGACTGGCGGCGCGCTCCCAGCCGGGCAGAACCTTGCGGCCGTCCGCCTCGGTCACCTCCACCTCCAGGGCACCCGCTGCGGCGGCGTTCACCCAGAGGCGTGAACCTTCCAGCACCATCGGACGGGTGTCGATGAAACCGCCCGCGGCGCCGGCGCGGAGAGAGACGAAGCCGTCGACGCGCAACTTCGCGAGATAGATCGCACCGTGGTACTCGTCGATGACACGGGGAACATTGGGCCGGTGGCGAACGTCGATGCCGGAGTAGTAGAACCACAACTCCTCACCCCGACGCACCGGGTGCGAGGAGGCCATGATCTGACCCGTGTCGAGCACACCCGCTCCCATGGGCGAGATCGGGATGAAGTGGTCGTGCTCCCCCACCCGCTCCCACGAATGCAGGTCCCGGCTCACCGCGAGCTTCGGCGAGTTGATGCCGTCCTGGTTGCCGCGCGGCGGCGGAATGCGGCCACTCGACTCGAAGTAGTTCGGGAGGCCGAGGTACACGCTCTCGTAGCGGAACACCGCCATGTTGTAGATTTCGACGTTGTACTCGCTCGGCACGTTGATGGTCGGACGCCAGTAACGCGGGTCCGCGGCGATGCGCTGGAGGTACTGCGCTCCGAGCTCCTGATCGCGCCAGTCAGCATGGTAGATGAGCACCGGCGTGGACCAGCGCTCGAAATCAGAGCTGAGACTGAGGTAGACGGACCTTCCGAAGGGCCCAGGGTGCTTCACGGTGAGGATCCACTGACGCGTGACCGGATCCCAGTTCACGTGCGACTCGTCCTGGCTTGGAATCGGGTCGACCGGCAGGCGACGGAAGGTGAAGCCATCCTTGGATACGATCGGCTGACGGCCATCGGGCCCGATGAAACCCTTGTAGCGTCGATCGGCCGGTGCGCGGGGGTCCAGCACCACGTGCTGGACGAAGGCCGCCGGCGCCCCCTCCACCGTCACGAGGTTGTTGGCGCGGCTACCCTTCACCTCGACGAGGCCGAGGTTCGGTTTCTCCCAGACGAGTCCGTCCTGGGACCGGGCGAAGCCCGATCCGCCTGCTCCGTTGCCGTCATCGCCGAAGCGGATGTACCAGATCTTCCAGACCTTCTCCGCCTCATCCCAAACCGGAGCGTCGCGCGTCTGAATCGCCACGCCGTCGGTTGGGATGTCGGGACGGATCACCGGATTGCC
>CAZEJZ010000196.1:0-5844 GCA_964512415.1 uncultured Opitutaceae bacterium | reverse complement strand
CTCCTCGAGGAAGAAGTTCAGCAGCGCGCGCACCAGCCGGGCGCCGTCGCCTACGTAGAAGGGGAAGCCCGCTCCGGTCACCTTGGCCCCGCGCCCGAAGTCGAAGAGGTGATCGAAGCCAGGAATCTCCCAGTGCGCCTTGGCCACCGGCGAAAGCGAATCGATGCTGCCGTGGGTGGAAAAAACGACGTTCTGCTCGGGCGTGCGGCCCTCGGGAACGCTGCCGTGCGGGAGGTTCGGCAGCGACAGCATCGCCTGCCGCCACGCGGCCTCCGTCGCCGCCAGCTCCGCTTCGCGCTGCTTCACCTCGGCCGACACCGCCTTCATCTCGGCCACCTTGGCGATGAACTCCGGCGAGCCCTTCTTCAGCGCGGCCATCTCGTTGTTCGCGGCCTTCTGCCGGGAACGCAGCACCTCGACCTCATGCAGACGGGAGCGCCACGCCGCATCCACGCTCAGCACCGCGTCGATGTCCACATCGAGGTGCTTCTTCTGAATCGCAGCCCGGACCAAGTCGGGCGACTCGCGGAGGAGTTTGGGATCAAGCATGGCTAGGTAGGCGAAACCACGAAAGGGAACGGATGAACACTCTTTTTTCTCGGCTCAGGGGCCGGAGGACCGACGCGCTGGCGCGTCCCAGCGCTGGAAACGCTGGAAGACTTCCTTGGCCGAGAGCATCGAGAGGGCACCCACCGGAGCCTGGATCACGTGGTTGGTCGGCGCGTTCAGCGGATAAGGCCCGAACCGGCGCGGATCCGTCGGACCGAAGATCCCAAGCGTGCGCACGCCCAGCGCGGCCGCGAGGTGCATCGGCCCGCTGTCGTTGGAGATCACCCAGCCCGCCCGGGCGATCAGCGCCGGAAGCGAGAGCAGGCTGGTGTTGCCGGTGAGATTGAGGAACTGGTCGCGGGGAAACGCATCCTTGTCCGGCACGTAGTTGTTGCCCGCCCAAACCACGTAGCGCGAGCGGTCCTCGCGCAGAAGCATGTCCGTGAACTCCTTGAACCCTCCCCAGCGCTTCTCCGGACGCCGGGAATCGGGAAAGATCACGATCGGAGCCGCACTGCGGCGCCCGTCCAGAAAACTCAGGTTGAAGCGCTCGGAATCGCGGAAACGCAGCGCGCCCGCAAGTTCCGGCTTGGCCCCGAGCACCGGCGCGAATTGGAGCAGGATGTCGAGGGCATGCGCGCCCTCACCGGCCGCGGGCAGCGGCACGCGCTCCGAGTAGAACATCCCCGCGCACTCGCGCGCGTCGGTCCGGCCGACCTTGCGATCCGCGATCGTGCGCCACGTCATCAGGCCGGTGCGCAGGAGCCCCTGAAAATCGAAGACCAAATCGAAGGAGGTCTTCCGGACCTCGCGCATGAGTCCGAAGTAGCCGCGCGCCCCCGCCATGCGATGAAAGACGTAGACCTGGTCCACCGCCTCGCAGGCGCGCACGATGGGCGCGAAAATGTCCCGCACGATCCACGAAATCCGCAGGTGGGGCACCTGCGCCTTGAGTGACGCGGCCACCTGCAATCCGTGGACGATGTCGCCAAGGGACGAGGGCTTGATGATGAGCAGCTGGGTCATGACCGGGGCCCGGACACCACCGCTACGAAACGGCATTGCCCGCGCGAGGGCATCGTTCCATGGACTTTAGGCACGGAACGCAAACGCTAACCGCAAGACCGCCCGCCCGTTGCCCCTGCTCCTCCTCATCAAAAGCCTCGGCTGGATCCTCGCCCACGCGCCGGAGTCGCTGCTGCGCGCGCTCGCGGCCGCACTGGGGGCGTTCCTGCACGTGGGGCTCCCCCGCCGCCGCCGGCTTCTCCGCTCCAACCTTGCCCACGCGTTCCCAGACTTGAGCTTCGCCGCCCGCGAGCGCATCGCCCGGGAAAGCTGCCGGCGCTTGGTCGAGACCGGCCTGCTGTCGCTCGCGTCACCCTACCTGTCGGCCGCCCGGCTGCGCCAGATGCTGCGCGCAGGACCCGGCTTGGAGGACATGCTGCGCGAGCGCCGAGACCGCCCTCACCCGACCGTTCTGGTCTCCGCCCACCTTGCCTACTGGGAAGCCCAGACCTGGATGGCGGTGCTCACGGATTTGCCGCTGGGCGACTTCGGAGTCATCTACCGTCCACTCGACCACCCGGGACTGGATGACTTCGTGCGGCGCACGCGCGAGCGCTTCGGCATGCGCCTGCTTTCGCGGAAGGCGGGATTCGCCGAGGCCGCCCGCATCCTCCGCCACAACGGCTGCGTGGGGATCCTCTTCGACCAAAACGCCGGCATGCAGGGGGCCTTGACCACGCTGTTCGGCCGCGTGTGCTCAACGACCGAACTGCCCGGGATCCTCGCCGAGAAGTTCGGGGCCGAGGTGCGCGTGATCACGGCGCATCGCCTGGGCTTCTGGCGGGTCGAACTGCGGATCACCCCGGTGCCGCACGACGGCTCGGCCGCCGGAGTCGTCTTCGCCTTGAACCGATGGCTTGAGGCGACGCTCTCCCGCGACGACGGACTGCGCGAGTCGTGGCTGTGGTCCCACGACCGCTGGCGTCATCAGGACCGGCCTGCAGCCCGCTTCCGGCTCGAGTCGCGGCGCGATCTGCTCGCGCTCGAACAGCGGGCGCGCGGTTGGGCGGAGTTGCCGCGCCGGACCCGACTCTTCGTTCGCCTGCCGAACTGGCTCGGAGACGTTGTCATGGCGCTCCCGCTGCTGCGGGCCCTCCGGGCCGCCCGCCCCGACATGGCGCTGACGCTGATCGGCAAGGGCCCGTTCCGCGACGTGTGCGAGTTGGGCGGACTGGGCTTTGAGGACTACGTGCCCCTGCCCTCTCGCGGGGCGGGTTACTGGCGGCAATTTCGCGCGCTGGCGCAGCGCTGGCCCGATACCTACCTGCTGCTCACGCAGTCGATCCGCGGGGACGTGGAAGCGTGGCTGACCGCCTGTCCGCAACGCTTCGGCTTGGTGCGCCCCGGTCACCCGCGGCCGCTCCTCACGCACGCGTACCGGCGGCCGAGCGGAACGGACCCGCGTCGGCAGCATCAGTTCGAGGAGTGGCTGCACCTGCTGCGGCACTTCGGCCTCGAAACGGACGTCGATCGCCGTCCGGCGTCCCTCCCGGCCGTCACGGGAGCGCCCCGCGTCGGCCTGATCTGCGGCTCCGAGAATCATCCGGCCAAGCGCTGGCCCGCCGCGCACTGGAGCGCCTTGATCCGGCGGTTTCCCGACGTGTCGTTTTTCCTCTTCGGCACCCCCGCCGACCGCACGATCACGGATGCGGTGGCAGCCGCCTGCCCCGGGGCCAAGGTGGAAAACCTCGCGGGGCGGACGACGCTCCGGGAATTCGGGGAGCGGCTGCGGGCCTGCACCGTGCTGGTGAGCAACGATACCGGCGGCATGCATCTCGCCAACGCGCTTGGCGTGCCGGTGATCGCACTCTTCGGTCCGACGAATCCCATCCGCACCGCGCCGGTGTTTTCCTCGGACGTGGAGATCCTCCAGCCGCCCGGATGCCCGCCGACCGGCGGGGGGGCGCTCAGCGAGCTCGTCCCGGAAGCGGTCGCAGCCTCGCTGCAGCGGCGGCTGGGCCGGCTCGCGGATGGCGTTTAAGGTTGCCGTTCGGGACGGGCTTCCCACGTTGAGCAGACGTTTCTGTACCTCCCGTGTCGCTTCTCACGGTCAACGATCTCCGCACCTATTTCCATACCCGTAACGGCGTTTACCGTGCGGTCGATGGCGTGAGCTTCGCGCTCGATCGCGGCGAGACGCTGGGCATTGTCGGTGAATCGGGCTCCGGCAAGTCGGTGACCTGCTATTCGATCATGGGCCTGATCCCGCAGCCGCCGGGCCGGATCGAGAGTGGTTCGGCGATCTTCGACGGCACGGACCTGCTGCGCTGCCGCCCGGATGAGGCCCGTGCGATCCGAGGCAAGCGGATCTCGATGATCTTCCAGGATCCGATGACCTCGCTCAATCCGTACCTCCGGATTTCCGAGCAACTCATCGAGCCACTCCTCATCCACGGACTCGCCAGCCGCAAGGACGCCTTGCGCCGCGCGCTGGAGATGCTGGAGGCGGTCGGAATCAACGACGCAGCGAAGCGGATCCACTACTATCCCCACGAATTCTCCGGCGGCATGCGGCAGCGCGTGATGATCGCGATGGCGCTCATCACCCGACCGGAGTTGCTCATCGCCGACGAGCCCACCACCGCCCTCGACGTGACGGTGCAGGCCCAGATTCTCGAGCTCATCCGACGCCTCCAGCGCGAGTACGGCATGGCCGTCATCTTCATCACGCACGACCTCGGTGTGGTCTCGGGCCTGTGCGACCGGGTGCAGGTGATGTATGGCGGGCGAATCGTCGAGACCGCATCCACGCGCACGCTCTTCCGCGCCCCGCGGCACCCGTACACGCGCGCGCTTCAGCAGTCGATTCCCTCCCTTCAACCCAAGGGCGTGGAGCTCTTCACGATCCCAGGCATGCCCCCGGACCTCTCGAAGCCGATCCCCGGCTGCGCCTTCGCCGCACGCTGTTCCGCTGCGACGGCGCGCTGCTCCGGCGCGGACCCGGTGCTCACCGAGGTTTCACCCGGGCATGACCAGGCCTGCCTGCGCGTCGCCGCGGGCGAGCTGTAATCACCCTCGCACGGAAGCCCTTCCCCCTCCTCCGCCCTCATGAGCGAGCCGATCCTCGAACTGCGCGACGTCCGGACCCACTTCCCGATTCGGCAGGGCTTTTTCCTCAAGCGGCAGGTCGGAACGGTCAAGGCCGTGGACGGAGTCACGCTCTCGCTCGCGCGCGGCGAGGTGCTGGGACTCGTCGGAGAGTCGGGATGCGGCAAGTCCACGCTTGCGCGGACGATCCTGCAATTGCTGCCCACGACGGGTGGATCCGTGCTGCTTTCCGGACGCAATCTGGGCGAGTGCCAGGCGGGGGAACTCATGCGCCTCCGCCGCGATCTGCAGATGGTGTTCCAGGATCCGTATGCGTCGCTCAATCCGCGCATGACGGTCTTCGCCACCCTCGCTGAACCGCTGCTCACGCACGGCGTGTGCGACCGCAGCGAAGCCACGCGGCAGGTCGCCGAGTTGATGGAGCGCGTCGGACTGGCGCCACGGTTCATGCAGAAGTACCCGCATGAGTTCTCCGGCGGCCAGCGGCAGCGCATCGCCATCGCCCGCGCCCTCGCGCTGCGACCGAAGGTCATCATCGCCGACGAACCCGTTTCCGCACTCGATGTCTCCATCCAGGCGCAGATCCTGAACCTGCTCGCGAAGCTGGTGCGCGACATGGGCCTGTCCCTCGTCTTCATCGCGCACGACCTGTCGGTGGTGAAGCACATCTCCGACCGGGTCGCAGTGATGTACCTCGGACGGATCGTGGAGGTCGGCGAGGCCCGCCGCGTGATCGACGATCCGCAGCACCCGTACACGCGGGCGCTCGTGAGCGCGATCCCGCGCCCCGATCCGGAGGTGGAGCGGACGCGGCAGCGCATCGTGCTGCCCGGGGATCCTCCTTCGCCGATCAACCCGCCCTCAGGGTGCACGTTCCATCCGCGCTGCCCCTACGCCGTCGAGGCGTGCAAGGTGGCCTTCCCCGACCTCCGCGCCGCCGCCGGCCGTGAGGTCGCGTGCGGTCGGATCGGCGCGTTCTAGCACCCTCGCGCGGTCAACGGGGCCACTCGCCCCGGTCGAAGTCCCGCAGGGTCAATCTGGCCGGGTCTATCTCCACGTGCCGGACGCGCTGGCGTTTCCAGGTGTACGCGATGTGCACTCGGCCATCGGATGACTGAATCACGGCCGGATAGCTGAACTCCCCGGGTTCGCTCTCCAGCACCACAGCCGCCTGCCAGTGAC
>CAZEJZ010000195.1:0-5844 GCA_964512415.1 uncultured Opitutaceae bacterium | reverse complement strand
GGGGGAGAACGCGTCGGGCGGCCGCGAGGCGCTGGAGCGGCTGCGTGACGCCGCGAACCATCCGGCGGAGCGCGCGCTGCGTCTCGAGGTGATCGACCGCGCCGCCGCCGACCTGCTCACGCGCCTGGAGGAGCAGGGGCTCGTGCAGCGCACCGCCCGCGTCAGCCGGACGCTCTTCCCGGGGCCCGGCGAGGCGCCGGGTCTTTCGGCCGCGGCTCGCGGGCGGCTCGCGTCGCACGTCGAGGCGGCCGGCCGGCAACTGCGCCTGGCGCGACTGCTCAGCGCCGACGCGGGGGATTTCGCCGCCGAGGCCGCCGGTGCGCTGCGGGCCGCGATCGCGGCCCTGAGCGCGGCCCTCGCGACTCAGGGCGGACTCCCGGAGCCGATCGAGAACGAAGGTCCGCTGCCCGTGCGGCTCGCCCCGCTCTGGGGCCCGGCCCGGCCCGCCATCGAGGAATTCCTGCGCAATCCGGTCCGCCCCACCAGCGCCGCGCTCGAAGCCGCCGAGGGGGTGCGCTCCCGGCTCTCGCTCCATATCAGCTCGACGGATACGATGCGGACGAAGGAGAGCGCTCCAGGTTGACCAGGCGCGGCGGATGCTCAGCCGCCGTCGATCACGCGGAAGATCAGGGGCACGCGCATCCGCGTGTTCACCTTCTTTCCGGCCTTCATGCCCGGGCGGAACTGCCAGCGCGCGACGCCGGTGATCGACGCGCTCTCGAACCCCGGATACGTGGCGCTCACCACCTGCACGTCGGTGACCTCGCCCTTCGACGTGACGATGAACTCCACGTCGACGCGCGCGGTTTCGACGTCCTTGCGCAGGGCGACCGGGAAGATCGGCGGCGGTTGGAAGATCGCCTCCGGAATGCGGTCGAGCTGGGCGAGGTTGAAGATCTCCTTCAGGCCCTGTCCCCCGGTGCCGCCACCGCCGCGCCGGATCGAGGTCGGGATCGCGATGACCCGCGCCGAACTCAGATCCGTCTTCGGCTGCAGGCTGCTGAAGTCCATCTGCTGCACGAAGGCCGTACTGACATCGACGGACATCGGCACGTCCGCGAGCATGGGAACGTAGCCCGCGTCCGCCGGGACGGCTTCGCCGGGCTCGGACGCGTCGGCCGGCTCCGGCTCCTCGATCTTCGAGACGTCGGCGACCAGCGAGAGTTCGATCAGAGGTTGGTCGGGGGGCTCCGCGACCACGGGCGGGGCCTTCCGGTTGAAGCCGAGGAGCAGGAGCGCGTGCAGCGAACCCGCGATGACGAGCGCCGCCAGCAGGCGGCCGGTCCGTCGCCCGCCGGGGATGCGGTAACGCCAAGCGTGGGGCAGACTCGCCGTGCTCGCGACGGGCAGTGGGACGCGGATGCGCGGGCGGGCATCTTCCTCATAGTCCGACCACAGGTCGGCATGTTCGAAGACATTCATGGGGAGTGGGGGTTTCGCCCACCAGCCTAGCCCGCCCCCCGCGCGCGTGCTCGGCGCAGGTTGCCGAGGCCTGCGCATTCCTTGTCCGAAGCCTCCGGACGCACGTCCAACGCCGGCCCCCTCCCCCCCCCCCGCTCAGACTACGCGGTCCGTCATCGGCTCGCCGCGCTGGAAGGCCTCGAGGTTCGCGAGGAAGTGCCGGACGATCGCCTCGTCCTGATCCAGCCGCCCGCCCGCGATGTGCGGGGTAATGTGGCACCGGGGTGCGGTCCACAACGGATGGCTCGGCGGCAGGGGCTCCGGATCCATCACGTCGAGATAGGCCCCGCCGAGCCGACCGGACTGCAAGGCCTCCAGCAGCGCCGTCTGGTCCACGGTCGTGCCGCGGCCGACGTTGTAGAACTTGGCCCCCGGCTTGAAGGCGGCGAGACGCCGGGCGTTCACGTAGTTGATCGTCGAGGCGTTCTCGGGGAGCACGTTCACGACGTGGTCCGCCTCCGGCAGGACGGCCGTGAGCCGCTCCTCGGGGAGAATCGTCACCCCGCGCTCGCTGCGGGTCTGACGACGGACCGCGTAAACCTTCACGCCAAAGGGCGCGAGGAGGTCGGCGAGGCGGCGGCCGATCGCGCCGAAGCCCAGCAGCAGGACGGTCTGGCCGGTGAGGATCGCCGAGGCATAGCGACGCTCCGTGTAGTGCCAGGACTGGTCGGTGAGTTGATCGACGTGCGACGGCAGGAGCTGGCGGTTGAGCGCGAGCATCATCGCCAGCGCATGCTGCGCGCACGGGTCCGCGAACACGCCGGACATGTTCGAGAAGGCCGAGCCGCGCGACCGAAAGGCCTCCAGGAAGTCCGGGGTGTCGTAGCGGGTGTAGCCCGCGCTCGTCACTTCCACCCAGCGCAGGCCGGCATGCGCGAGGCAATCCTTCACGTCGGGCTGACCGAACGCGACATCCGCCGCGAACAATCCCTCATCCCGCTGCCCCGGGATCAGCACCGAGGTCGTCGCCGTCGGCGCCACCACCAGCCGGTGGTCGCGCAGGCCTTCATGCAGGAGTCGGGTGGCCGGCGGCGTGAACACGCCATTGGTCCAGATCGTCAGGGACTTCATCGGAAAGAAAGTGTAACCCACGCCCGCGGAGCCCGCCCCGACTACTCGTGCTCGCCGAACGAGCAGAGCGCATGCACGCGCAGGCCAGCCTCGCGGAGCCGCCGCGAGCCTCCCAACTCGGGAAGATCGATGACCGCCGACACCCCGACCACCTCGCCGCGCAGGGTCCGGAACAACTGCGCCGCCGCGAGGCAGGTGCCTCCCGTCGCGATCAGGTCATCGACGATCAGGATGCGATCCCCCGGGCGGCAGGCATCGGCATGCACTTCGATGGTGGCACTGCCATACTCGAGGCTGTAGTCGGCCGAAACCGTCCGGTAGGGCAGCTTGCCCTTCTTGCGCACGAGCACGAAGGGCTTGTGCAACTGGTACGCCAGCGCGCCGCCGATGATGAAGCCGCGCGCGTCGATCGCCGCGATCACGTCCACCCCCTGCTGCGTGCAATCGAGCGAAAACGCCTCAACCATCACGCGAAAGGCCTCGGGGTCGTGGAACAGCGTGGTGATGTCCCGGAAGTTCACCCCGGGGAGCGGCCAGTCGCGCACCGTGCGGATGCGCGGCTTGAGGTAGGCATCAAGATCGGGGTGGTGCATCGGCAGCAGACGATGACGCGGTCCCCGACCCGGCGGCGCAAGCCCGGAGTGCGGACAGCGTCGGCGAACGGCGCCAGTCCGGTGCGCGGTGATTCACCCAGGCAAGGGCGTCCGTATGCACCACCACTTCCTCGCCGCGACCGTCCACAAGGCTCGGATCCGCCCAGAGCGCCGGGGCCGCGTTCTCCGACGCCCGCGTCCAGTTCCATCCCACCACCGCCGGCTCCTGCGCGAGTCGCCGCAGTTCCCCGCGGCCCCGGGCCAGCATGCGCTCGACGCGCGTGAGTTCCTCCGTCTCCCCGGGCTGCGGAGGGAGCGCCGCCAGACGCGGGTCCGTCCACGCGAAGTCCTCCACCCACACGGGGCCCGACGCGGCTGGTGCCAGCCCCGGGGTCCAGCGCACGTTGAGCACGTCCACCGTGCCGCCCGCGAGGTCCGGCCACCAGGCCGGGGTCGGGGCGCGACCGAGCGAGGGCCCGAGCCGAAGATGCTGCGGCGCCGCGACGCGCAGCGCGGTCGCCACGCCCGTGAGGTAGCGGCGCGCGCACTGCTCGCTCCACAGCCGGTGATCGGCCCGATAACCGGGCGTCGCCAGCCCGCGCTCCTCGCTGGTCCAGGCTCGGAGCAGGGCCTTGTTCGTCAGCGGCACCTGCCATGCCTCCGCCATTCGGTCGAGCCGGCCTTCATGCAACGCGAGGACGAATTCCCAGGCGGCATGGTAGGCCGCGAAGCGGGGCTCCAGGCTGAGGCACAGCTGCAGCAGCGTCGGCCGGTCCGCCGGCTCGTCCCACGCCCAATCCAGCCCGTCATCCGGTCGCCACCCCAACACCGACGGATCTGCGGCAAAGGGCGTGCAGACTTCCAACGCCCGTTCCGTCACCCGCGCGGCCCAGTCGAGATCGAACATGTCGGGCAAGCGCGCCCCACCCAGCCGAATCCAAGGCACGCCATCGCTCAAGCCAGCGTTCGGCAGCCAGACCATCCCGTCCCCGCCACCGCTCTCCAGCCGCCCCGTCACCACCGCCGCAAACCCCCAGCCGCGCAGCAGCGAGGGACGCGGACGAATCGCGGGCCCCACCGCCAACCCCGCCAGCCACACCGGGCGGCCCATCGGGTCGATCAACCACCAGCGGCCGTCCTCCGCCTGCGCGACCCGGAAAAAGCCGTCAGCACCGCGGAGGGTCGGCACGCGAAGCGACTCGGCGTGGGGTCCGTGATCAGACATCGGAAACGGCGGCAACGGCGCGGGGGCGGGGCGTGGGCATCGCTGACAACTCGGGGTGGAGGCAGGACGCAACGCCTACACCGATCCCGCCGGACGCGGCGCGGAGCTCGGGCGAATGGGCGCGGCACCCGGAGACGGCGCCGAGAGCGGCGGACGGTCCGGCCGCGCGAGGTCGAAGCGCTCCCGGGTCCGCGTGTAACCCTCCCCGCCCAGACGTCCAATCGCATCCTGCCGCGCGGGATCAATCAGCCCGTCCGCGCCCAGGATCTCGTCCCGCACATGGGCACAGAGGATCCGGCCAAAGACCACGTTCGCCGCCAGCGGCCCTTCGCCCACCGGCACGATCTGCAGGAGCGTGCACTCGAAAGCCACCCCGGACCCCGCGACGCGGGGAGGGCGCACCCGCTCGCTCGGCGCGGACGGGATGCCGAAGGCCTCGAACTCGCTCTCGCCGTAGGGCAGCAGCGACGCTGTCGCGTTCATCTGCTCCGCCTGCGCGAACGAGGGCAGGCTGACCACGAATTCGCCGTTCGCCTCGATGTTCCGGAGCGTGTCCTTCTTGCGGCCGTCCCGCGTGTTCGCGGGCACGAAGAGGAGCGTCGGGGGATTGCAGGTCACCCCCTGAAAGAAGGAGAAGGGAGCGAGGTTGGTCCGCCCGTCCGGCGAGACCGTCGACACCCACGCGATCGGACGCGGGACGATGGCGGAAACCATCCACTGGTACACCTGCCGGGGTTCCATCGCCGCGAAGTCCAGAAACATGATGACCCGAAGAGAACCCAAACTGCGGCCCGCGGAAAGGCAGAACGCCGCCCGTGTCCCGCCACCCCGCGGTTTTGCCTTTGCCTGCCCGGGCCGCACCTGCGAGAAAGATTCACCCGCAAGCCCCCTCCTCCATGAACGTCAAGGCCCTCCTTCGCACCCTCGTCTTCCTGCTCATTCTCTTCGTCGTCATCTACGTCGGCACCGAGAACACGCAGGCGATCGACTTCCGCTTCCCGCTGCTCCTCAGCAAGCCGGTGCATGCGTCCGCCGCCTGGATCTACTTCGCCGTCTTCGCCGTCGGTGTCTTCGGCGGCACGCTCCTCCACAGCGGAGGAAGCGGCGGTTCCGGGAGAAAGTAACCTCGACCGGGCGCCGCCGTGGGCGACCCAGCGGAGGGCACGCCACGACGCCAACCATTAGCGAAAGGCACTCGGGGGCGGCCGCCCGCCGCCTCGCTTCGTGACAAATGGGCGATTGTCTTCGGCGAGCGGTGATGAAAGGCTTCAGCCACCCCTCGCTCTGTCATGCGCCGCACCCCGTTCCGTGTTTTCCTGCGCTTTGGCCTGCTTGTCGTCCTCAGCGCATGGCCGTTGCTTTCCTCCGCCGCCGAATACGGTGACCGCCTGCTGAACCTGTCCTCGCGCGCGCGCACCGGGACCGGCGACAACGCGCGCATCGCCGGCTTCGTCATCGGCAGCGGTGCGGAAAAACGCGTGCTGGTCCGCGCCG
>CAZEJZ010000194.1:0-5869 GCA_964512415.1 uncultured Opitutaceae bacterium | reverse complement strand
AGCGGATCGGTCTCTACGAGGTCTACCGGCTGGCCGGAGCGGCCATGGCCTCCGATCTCTACGAGCGGAAGTTCCTCCCAATCTACGGTCTCAGCGGCGAGGACATCTGGCGCAACTCAGTCACCACCGCCGCCGCCCTCGAGAGTCTCTGCCGCCGCGCCGGCGAGGATGCGAACGCGGGGTACACGCTCGGGCTGCTGCGGCCCGTGGGCCGCCTGCTCCTCCAAGGCCTCGCCGACGAGGAGGAGATCCGCGAGCGCGGCGCCCGCCAGCCCACCGCGGCCCTCGTGGCCGCCTGGGAATTCAACACCTTCGGCACCACGAGCACCGAGGCCGTCGATCGGGTCTTCCATCTCTGGGGCTTTCCGGCATCGCTCAGCGAACCCGTGCGCCACCACTTCGCCCCGAGCGGCGATCCGGCGCAGCACCGCACCACCGCCCTGCTCCACCTCGCCTGCTGGATCGCCGCCGAGCTCGGCCAGGGGCTGCCGATCGAGCAGCACGCCTGGGCACCCTCCCCTTCCGTCCTCGCCCAAGCCGGGCTCACGCTTGAAGACGCCGTCCGCGGGCTCTCCCGCACGCGCTCCGTCGCGGAACGGATCCAGGAACTGCTGCGCGGCACCTAGCTCGCCGCGGCCTCGCGACGTGCTCCGCGCCCGGGCGCAGCCGACGCCGGGATGCGGACCTCAAACCGGGCGCCGCCCCCGGGAACATCCTCCACGCGGACCGTGCCCGCGTGGGCTTCCACGATCGCCTTCACCAAGCTGAGGCCGAGACCCAGACCGCGCTGCGAACGGCTCGCATCGCGGCGATACAGGCGGCGAAACACCGCCTCGCGCTCGGCCAACGGAATGCCCGGCCCGGTGTCCGACACCGTCAGCAAGAGGTGTCCCGCCTCGTGCCGCAGCGCCACGGTGACACGCCCCCCCTGCGGCGTGTACTTCAGCGCGTTGTCGAGCAGGTTGTTCACCACCTGCCCGAGGCGCACCGCGTCCACGTCGGCGACAATCGGTTCGGGCGGCAACGCAAGACTGACCGCGATGCCCCGCTCCTCGGCGACTTCGCGGTAGAGGTCCTCGGCGCGCTCAACGAGCGAACGGACGTCGAGGGCGTCTCGGTTCAACGCCAGCGCCCCCGCCTCCGCCGCCGACACGTCCAGCAGGGTCTCGAGGAGGTGGCGGACGCGATCCGATTCGTTGATGCACTCCACCAGGGCATCGCGCGCCTGTGCCGGATCACCGGAGTCCTGCAGCGCGAGTTCCGCGGTGCCGCGGAGCCGGGTGAGCGGCGTGCGCAGGTCGTGCGCAAGGTTGTCCAGCGTCTCGCGCAACACGCGGACATGCGTGGCGTTCTTCTCCAAGAGGGTGTTGAGCTGCTGCACCAGCACGGCCAGTTCGCCGCGACGGCCGGCACCCGGGACGCGGGCCGCGAGGTCGCCGGTCTCCACGATGCGTCGCGCGGTCTCCGACACCGCGCGCAACGGGCGGGTCGCCCGCCACGCCAGCAGCGTCCCCGCCGCCAGCGAGAACCCAAGCGCAACCGTGCCGATGCCCGCAAACGCCCGACGCACCGGCGCGAGCAGCACCGCCCGGCTGTCGGTGCTCCGCCCGACCTGCAACAGGGCGCCGTTGTCCAAGATGCGCGACGCGATCGCGTAGTCGCGCGCCGCGCTCTGCGGCACACGCACGGTGCGGATCTCCCGGACCACCTCGCCGCTTCCCCAACGCTCCGGCAGGGGCAGGCGCTGGACCTGGGTCTCGATCCAATCCGCGGGGACAGAGGCAAACAGGGTCTCCCCATCCGTCCCGAGAATGCGCACGAACACCGAGCGAACCTCCGGCGCCGTCTCCCGGGCCAGTTCAGCCCGCAACGCCGCCAGGCCGCCCTCCTCGTAAGCACGACCCAGCATTTCCGCCCGCGCCTCGACCGCCCCTTGCTCGCGCTCCTCCAGCGCCTCCGCAAGGAGCCAGTAGAGCGCGCCGAAAAGGAGGGCCGAACCGCAGGCGAACACCAACGCATACTGCGCCGCCAGCCGCAGGGCGAGGGACTGACGGATCCGCTCAGGCAGCATGGGGACGAAAAATGTAGCCGACGTTCCGCACGGTCTCGATCCGCCGGTGCTCGGGATCGATCTTCGCCCGCAACCGGTGCATCACCACGTCGACCACGTTGGTCTGCGGATCGAAGCTGTAGTCCCACACGTTCTCGAGGATCATCGTCTTGCTCACCGGCCGCCCCGCATGGCGCAGCAGGAACGCAAGCAGCGCAAACTCGCGCGGCTGCAGGTCCACCGGCTTGCCGGCGCAGACGACTTCGCGCGAAACGAGATCAAGGCTCACGTCCCCCGCCGCCAGCCGCGTCGCCTCCGGCGCCTGCGTCGCGCGGCGGATCAGGGCCTGCACGCGCGCCAAAAGCTCCGAAAACGAAAAGGGCTTCGTCAGGTAATCATCCCCACCCGCCTGCAATCCCCGCACGCGGTCCTCCACCGCACTCTTCGCACTGAGAAACACGACCGGCAACGCGCTGCGCGCCGCGCGGAGGCGGCGGACCACGCTCAGGCCGTCAAGGCGCGGGAGCATCACGTCGACGATCGCCGCATCGTACGTGGTCGACTGGGCGAGCACCAGCGCCGTCTCCCCGTCCTCGGCATGGTCCACGGCGTAGCCGGCCTGCTTCAGGCCCCGGACCACGAAGGAGGCGATCTTGGCATCGTCCTCGACGACCAACACGCGCATGAGCGAAAGGATGAGCCGACCGGTTGACGATGGAAAGGGCAGAAAAAAACCGGCACCAGCCCCCGAAGGGACCAGTGCCGGGTTACACCGGGGTCACACCTAACCCCGTTATTCAACACACCCTAACCCTGACAAAGTTGCAGGAAATCAGTTGGCCGGAACTTCCCCCGTCTCGTCGACCACCACGAAGACCGTACTGCCGCGCGACCAGAGCTTCAGGAGCGTCTTGCGACCTTCCGCCTCCTTGCTGAGCCGCACCGCCTCCTCGGCGTCCGCGACGGGGCGGCGGTTGATCTCCAGGATGACATCCCCGGCTCGGATTCCGGCACGGGCCGCCGCCGACTCCGGGTCCACCTCGGTGACCACGGCTCCGACGAGCCGCGACGGCAGGTTCATGGCCCGACGGACATCGCGATCAATGTCGCCCACCGCCACGCCGTTGAGGACCCCCTCGTCCGCCGCATGGATCGAGCCCTCCGAGGGATCCTCCTCGAACCGGCCCGGCCGGTTGGTCCGCGGACGCTCGGCGGTGGTCGCCTTCAGCGTGCTCGCCTTTCCGTCACGCAGGATCTGCAGCTCCACGGCCGTGCCCGGCGGGATCGCGCCAACAGCGAAGGTCAGGCGATTCGCGTCCTCCACCTTCTGGCCATCGACGGCGGTGATGACATCGCCACTCGCCAGGCCCGCCTTGTCGGCCGGGCTCCCCGGCTGCACGTCCGCGACGAGGGCTCCCGCCCGCGGGGCGACGCCCAGCCCCTCCGCGAGACTCGGCGTGATGTCCTGCGCGGTCACCCCAAGGAAACCGCGGACGACCTTGCCGCGCTTGACCAAGCTGTCGGCCACGTGGGCGACGAGATTCGAGGGCACCGCGAGGCCCACCCCCTGGAAACCGCCGCTCCGGCTGAGGATCGCGGTGTTGATGCCGATCAGCCGTCCGTCGAGATCGACGAGCGGACCGCCGGAATTGCCGGGATTGATCGCGGCATCCGTCTGGATGAAGTCCTCGTATGCGAGACCCAGCCCCGGACGCCGACCCTTGGCGCTGATGATGCCCGTGGTGACGGTCTCCCCGATCCCGAACGGATTGCCGATCGCGATCGCGCGGTCGCCGACCTCCGTCTTGCCGCTGTCGGCGAAGGCGATGGCGGGTAGCCCGGTCGCCTCGACCTTGATGACGGCGATGTCGGTCTGCGGATCGCGACCCACCACCTTGGCGGCGAGTTCGCGGCCATCGTCAAGGGTGACCGTCACGCGGTCCGCTCCCTGGATGACGTGGTTGTTCGTGGCAATGTAGCCATCCGCGCTGATGATTACGCCGGAGCCGAGCCCCCCCTGGGGCGGCGCGGGCATCTCGGGAATGCGACCCCCGAAGAACTCGCGGAACATCGGATTGTCGAATCCGGGGAATTCCTGGCCCGGACCCATTCGCGACACCCGGCGCGCGCGCGTCTCGGTGGTGATCTTGACGACGCTCGGGGCGACGCGCTTCACCATCGGCGAGTAGCTCGACGGCTCGGACTTCGTCCGATCTACCACTGCCGCATCGCGCTTGATTTCAATCTTGGCGGACGGCGCGGACGCCGGTGCCGCCGCGTAGGCGAGCCCGGCGGCGCCGAGGACGACGGCCAGCGCGGTGAGACCGATCCGGCGCGCGGCCGAAGAGGAACGAGAGGTGTGAGAGATGGAGTTCATGGAGTCTTGCTGGACCCCACTCTCGCACACCGACCTGACGGGCGGCTTTCCGGAAAATGACAGAACTGTAATTCGCAGCCTGCCGCCGCCTGAAGCCGCCCTCGGGGCAAACCTCAGCCGCGAACCGGCTTCGTGTACGTCGCACTCCCGAACGCCAGAATCGGCAAGCCGATGAACGGCAGGAGGATCGTCAAGACCATGAACCCGGCCGACTTCCCGAAGGCCTTGCAGATGTCGATCGTGACAATAATCGCCAGGACCATGGTCGCGAGGTTCAGGATCGGAATGAAGCTGAGCACGATCCACGGAATCAGCCACCAGCCCGGACGACCCGCGACCTTCAGCCAGATGTAAAGATTGTAGATCGGGATCAAGACCGCCCATCCCGGCTGGCCGGCCTTTGAAAAGATCTTCCAACCGCACACGATGAAGAACACCGCGAGCAGCACGCCGACGACGATGAGCGGCACCATGATCGCCGCGATTGCACTTGCTGAATCCGAATCCATGATACAGAACTCCTTTGGGGGTTGAGGTTTACGTAACAACCCGAGAGTGCTGTTCGGCATGGCCTTGTCGATAAAAGAGTTGGCCATCCCGGCGCGGTCCAGGTCGTTGCGGTCAGACCGGATAACGCGGTTCCGATGAGAACGGGCGAACCGCCTTCGCAGCGGTGAAAGGCCTCGTGCCAGCGAAGGCCCGGCCATGCCAACCCCGCTCCCGATCCACGGATGAGTCCGCCTGGGTCGCGCAGTGAGCGTGCGTCGTCACCGTCCCCCGAGCGCCAACGAAACCGTCGTGGAGGTGCCGCTCGATTACAAATTCCTGAAAATCAGCACTATGCCGCGAGCCGCAGGATCTGCTCGACCTTCGCCGGGGTGATGTCCCCGCGTTCGCCGAGGCGGACCATGCCGCGGGCGGCGAGGCGGCGGGACACCTCGACGGCCGTCTCGACGGAGACGCCGTAATCGGAAAGGCGGGTCTTGATGCCGATCGACTCGTAGAACGCCCGGGTGCGGGCGATCGCGGCGTCGATGCGGGCGTCGTCCGATCCCTCGGTGAGGCCCCAGACGCGCGCCGCGTACTGCAGCAGCTTGCCGCGCTTCGCCTCGCGCTGCACGTGCAGCAGGCTGGGGAGCACGATCGCCAGGGTCCGCGCGTGGTCGATGTCGTGCAGCGCCGTCAGCTCATGCCCAATCATGTGCGTGGACCAATCCTGCGGCACGCCGACGCCGATCCAGCCATTCAGGGCGCAGGTGGCGGCCCAGACCAAATTGGCGCGGGCCGCGGCGTCGGTGGGATGAGCCAAGGTCCGCGGACCCACCTCGATCAGGGTCTGCATCACGCCCTCGGCGAAGCGATCCTGCACCGCGGCATCCGCCGGGAAGGTCAGGTACTGCTCGATCACATGCGCAAAGGCGTCGCCAATCCCGTTGGCGATC
>CAZEJZ010000193.1:0-5890 GCA_964512415.1 uncultured Opitutaceae bacterium | reverse complement strand
GGGGAGATGATCGCCTACGGCCGCGGCGCCCTCGCGAGCCTCGTCGATGACGCCGCGCGCGCCGCCGCCGCACCGTGGCTCCGGCACCTCGACCAGCTCCTTGCCCAGGCCGGCGGATTCTCGGGAACGGAACCCGCCGCGCCCGGACCGATCGTGCGCCTTGCCTCCGCACAGCCCGCCCGCTTCGACCCCGTGCCGCGCCGCGACGAACGGTTCCCCGATCCCTACAACATGGGAGTCCACGCGGAGCAGTTCCTCTACGACGAATCATTCCCCGCCGAGCCCAAGACGCTCATGATGTTCTACAAGCGGCTGCGGGAAATCGATGTCCCCGAGATGATGGCCAGCATCATCGCCGAGACGAAGGACAAGCCGTGGGACTACACCGTCGACATGACCCGCCAGCTCTGGGACGAGGCGCGCCACGCGATGATGGGAGAGGTCGGCTTCATCCAGGCCGGCATCGACTGGCCGAAGTTCGTCCGCATCAACTTCACTTGGTCGCTCGCCCTCAACACGCAGCTCAGCCCCATCGAGCGACATGCGGTTCTGTACTTCATCGAACAGGGCCTGATGCCGCGCACGGGCAAGCGCTTCGAGTGGGAGGTCGGCATCGCCTCCGGTGACGGGTATGCGGCGTTGGTCCAGGACTACGACTGGGCCGACGAAGTGCTGCACGCCCGCATTGGGCGGGACTGGTACGTCAAGACGTTCGGCGATCCCCGCGAGGCGATCGCCTACGGCGACCGCTGCTGGTCGAGCGTGATGATCGACTGGGAGAGCTACCGGACCAAGGGTCACACCCAGCACCACAACTGGTGGCCCGACTTGTACCGGGCCTGGTGCAAGCACACCGGACGGACGCCCGACCCGAGAATCGAGGCGTACGCGACCAGTTATCAGGCTACCCGGGCCGACCTCCGCGAAATCAGCGCCTCGGCCTGAGCCGCGCCGAACGTCTGCGCCGGGATTGACGTGGTCCGCGCGGACCGGCAAAGCCTGTCCGCGCGTGCAGGCTCTGCTCTATCCCTCCTTCGATCACCTCGAACTGACCTCCCTCCCCGATCCTTCGCCAGCGGCGGGCGAGGTCGTGGTGCAGGTCGCGGCCTGCGGCATCTGCGGCAGCGAACTGGAATCGTTCAAGCACCGCAGCCCACGGCGCCCGCCGCCGCTGGTGATGGGACACGAATTCTGCGGCACCATCGTCGCCGCCGCACCCGACGTCGACCGCGCATGGCTGGGCCGCAAGGTGGTCGCGAACGCGGTCGTCCCTTGCGGTCGGTGCGTGCGCTGCCGCCGCGGCGACACCCATCTGTGCGCGGAGCGCCAGGTTTTTGGCATGCACCGTCCCGGCGCGTTCGCCGAACGCGTCGCCGTCCCGACGCGCGTGCTGCTGCCGTGGCCCGACGCCCTGCCCGCCGCGGCCGCGTGCCTCGCCGAGCCCCTCGCCAACGGCGTTCACGTCGTCAATCTCACGCGCCACCTCGACGTGCGGCGGGCCCTCGTGATCGGCGCCGGTCCGATCGGGCTCATGGCGCAGCAGGCGCTGCAGGCCCTGCGCGGTGCCGAGGTCATGGTCGCCGACCTCGCCCGCGGTCGTCTCGCCGTCGCGAGCCGGCTCGGCGCGGTCCGGACGGTGTGCAGCCGCGATCAGGACCTCGCCGCGGAGGTCCACGCGTGGACCGAGGGCGAAGGCGCCGATCTCGTGGTCGACGCGGCCGGAGCCGCCGCCACCAAGCGGCTGTCGCTGACCTGCACCCGCCCCGGGGGTGGCGCCGTCTGGCTCGGCCTGCTCGGCGACCGGATGGAGATCGAAACCTACCAGATCACCCTGCCCGAGCGGCAGGTCTTCGGCACGTACTCGGCAAAACTCGAGGAACTCGCTGAGTCCCTCGAGCTCATGCGCAGCGGCCGCGTCGATGTCTCGTCGTGGATCGAGCGCGTCCCGCTCGCCGACGGAGTCGCGGTCTTCCGCCGCATGGCCGACCCGGGCGAATCCGATCTCAAGGCGGTCCTCGTCGGACCCTCCTGATTCCCTTTCCTTCCCGTGCCTCACGTCCTCATCACTGACTCCGGATTTCCTCACCTCGACGCCGAACGCGCCATCCTCACCGCCGCGGGAGCGACCGTTCAGGCCGCCCAGTGCCGGACCGCGGAGGAGGTGATCGCCGCCGGCGCCGAGGCCGACGTCCTGATCGTCCAGTGGGCTCCGATCACACGGGCGGTCGTCGCCGCGCTGCCGCGCCTCCGGCTGATCGTGCGCTACGGGATCGGCGTCGACAACGTCGACCTCGCGGCGGCCGGCGAGCGAGGCATCCCGGTCTGCAACCTCCCGGACTACTGCCTCGACGAAGTCGCAGACCATACCATGGCCCTCGCGCTGGCCCTGTCGCGTCAGCTGCCGCAGACCGATGCGGTCGTGCGGAGCGGCATCTGGAAGATCACGCCGCCCGCGCCCGCGCCCGCGCTGCGCGGCCGCGTCTTCGCCACCGCCGGATTCGGGCGCATCGCCCGCGCCGTGCTCACCCGCGCGGCGGCGTTCGGCTGCCCGACCGCCGCATACGATCCGTTCGTGCCCGCGGACGCCTTCGCCGCCGCCGGCGTACGTGCGCTGACCGCCGACGAGCTCTTCGCGCACGCCGGGATCCTCAGCCTCCATCTCCCGCTCGGCGAGTCGACGCGACACTTCGTGAACGCCCGGACGCTCGGGCTCCTGCGACCCGACGCGATCTTGGTCAACACGGCCCGCGGCGGCCTGATCGACACCGTCGCGCTCGCCGCGGCGCTCGACGCCGGAACGCTGGCCGGCGCGGGCCTCGACGTCTTCGAGACTGAGCCGCTCCCGGCGGACCACCCGCTGCGCTTCAGCCGCAACACGCTCCTGACCTCGCACACCGCGTGGTACAGCACCGCGAGCATCCCCGCCTTGCAGCAGCGCGCCGCCGAGACGGCCGCGCTGGCCGTGCGCGGACTCCCCCTTCGGCACGTCGTCAACAGCGCCCAGCTTCGTCCCAACCCCTGATCCCCATGCGTCTCATCGATCTCTCCCACCCGCTCATCCACGGCCAGGACAACTTCCCCAGCGATCCGAAGCTGAGCATCATCCCACACGGGAACACCGCGACCCTGCGCTACAACATGACGCAGGTGAGCATGGCCACGCATCAGGGAACGCACCTCGACGCGATGTACCACTTCCTCGATGACGGGAAGACGATCGACCAGATGCCGCTCGACTGGTTCTACGGCGATGCAGTGCTGCTGCGCATCCCCAAGGCCCCGCGCGAGGAAATCCGCGCCGAGGACTTCGCCCGGCACGAGGCACGGCTCCAGCCCGGTGCGAAGGTGATCTACGAGACCGGCTGGCACCGGCGCTTCGGCACCCCCGGCTATTTTTCGGACTTCCCGAGCCTGACCCAGGAGGCGGCGCGCTACCTGGTGTCGCGGAAGATTCGTCTCCTCGGGATGGATACGCCGACACCCGGGCGCGACTGGTATGAAGTGCATCACATCCTGCTCGCCCGCGATGCCGAGGTGGTGATCGTCGAGGGCCTGACGAATCTGGACCAGGTGCCGGAGCGTTTCACCTTCAGCGGCTTCCCGCTGAACTTCAAGGGCCGCGACGGATCGCCGATCCGCGCGGTCGCGATCGTGCCGTGACCGGTCCGGCACCGCGGCTGCGGGACGCGTGGCCCGTTTGGCTGCGCATCGGCCTGCTCGGCTTCGGCGGGCCTGCCGGTCAGATTGCGCTGATGCACCGGGAGCTCGTCGAGCGACGCGGCTGGATCGACCAGCGCCGCTTCCTCGAGGCGCTGAACGTCTGCATGCTGCTGCCGGGACCGGAAGCGCACCAATTGTCGGTGTACGTTGGCTGGCTGCTCCACCGCACGCGGGGCGCGCTGGTCGCCGGGATGCTCTTCGTGCTGCCCGGGGCGGCCGTGCTCTGGATGTTGAGCTGGCTTTACGCCGAGCACGGCGACACGGCCGCCGTGGCGGCGGTCTTCGCGGGGCTGCGCCCGGCCGTGGTGGCCTTGGTCGCTGCGGCCCTTTGGCGCGTCGGGCGCACCGCAATCCGAAGCGCCTGGCACGGCCTGCTCGCCGCCGCCGCGTTCCTTGCGCTGGCGTTCGGCCACCTGCCGTTCCCGGTCGTGATCGCCGCCGCCGCGCTGCTCGGCGGGCTGTTCGGCAAGCGATCGTCCGGGGGACGGCCGGGCAACGCGTCGCCGGAGCTCCAAGGTAGCCTCGGACCGTCCGCCGGCACCCCGGGTGCGACCGCGGACGTCCCGACACCCTCGGCATGGGCCACCCTCGGCACCGCGACCAGGTGGCTCGCACTCTGGCTCGCCCCGCTGGTCGGGCTGAGCCTCGTCCTCGGTCCGGATCACGTGCTTGCCGTGCAGGCTCGCTATTTCTCCCAGGTCGCGCTCGTCACCTTCGGCGGCGCCTACGCCGTCCTGCCCTACGTCGCGCATCACGCCGTCGAGATCCATGGCTGGCTGACCGCCGGACAGATGCTCGACGGACTCGGCCTCGCCGAGACGACGCCCGGGCCGCTGGTGCTCGTGCTGCAGTTCGTCGGCTTCCTCGGAGCCTGGGGCCACCCCGCGCCCTTCTCGCCTCTGGTGGCCGCGACTCTGGGCAGCGCGGTGACGCTCTGGAGCACGTTCGTTCCCAGCTTTCTTTTCATTCTCACGATCGCCCCCCACATGGAGCGGTTGAACCGCCGCCCGTGGATCGCGGGGGCACTGGCGGCGGTCACGGCGGCCGTGGTCGGCGTGATCCTGAGTCTGGCCGTGTGGTTCAGTCGTGAAGCGGGCTGGCCGAACGGCAAGGCGGATCTCTGGGCGATCGGACTGAGCGTCGCGGCGGGGCTCGCCTTGACGCGCACGCGGATCGGGCTCGTGCCCGTCCTGCTGGCCTGCGGACTGGCCGGTTGGTTGCGGCACGTGCTCGGCGGGTGACTCCCGCAGGGAACGGTTTCGCTGGCGGCAGGAGGCACCGGCGAGAAACGCTGGAAGGGCTACCCGATTCCCCCAGCGACCCTGTCCTTGCCTTCCTTCGCCGCCGCCACCGGCAGTACCAGTTCGTGGCCCTTCGTGACGCTCAGGGTCTGCGTGGTGTTCTTCATCGTCGCGTCGCGCGGCTCCGCATTTCGACCTTCCCGGAGTTGGTGCTCGCGGCCCTTCCGGCCGGGGCGCTGAACCCGGTGTCTCCGCCGCCCACGATCGACCGGCTGCGGCCGCTCCTTAGGCGAGAGGCGCGGTCGCGTTCAACGCGTCCAATTCACGTTGCCCACCTCGGAGATCGGCACGCAGGCGTCGAAGCGACCCGGGACGGGATCGTAGTGCAGGACGGTCTTACCGACGAGTTCTGACGTGAAGTAGCCGACGATTGTCGCCTCCCGCAGGAGCGAATAGAAAGTGGTGCCGCGGCCGACGGCCGCCTCGGCCAACGCGCCGAGCACGGCGTCCTGCTGCTCTGGGCGGAGGCGGGCGAACGACGCCCCCGCGCGCGACTGGCTGAGGGTGTCGAGTTCGGGCAGTCCCTCGAGGAAGGTGCGCCGCTCGCGATCGGTGAAGTAGGCGCTCACCATGCGCTCGATGAAGGCCGGCACGCCGGCATCGAGCGCTCCGGGGGTGTCGGTCCGCGGCAGGATTCGCTCGGCCGCGGCGGCGATCAGAGCGCGCTCACTCTCGCCGAGGGCATTCTGCGCCGCGGGCGCGGCGCCCGCTGGCGCGCCACCGCCCACGGCGGCGAGGATCGAGGGAGTGAACGCGGCGCCGAGGAGCAACGACGCACGCCGCAGCGCCTCGCGGCGCGTGATCGAGTCAACCGGGACGGAGAATGGAGAGGGCGTCATGGCGATGCGGCTCAGAGGTTCAGCTTCTTC
>CAZEJZ010000192.1:0-5893 GCA_964512415.1 uncultured Opitutaceae bacterium | reverse complement strand
TCTGGGAGGCAGACTACCGGCAACAGCCCGTCCACCCCATCACCCGGGGCGTGCGTCCGTTTCGCACCAAGGATGAATGGTACTTCAACATGCGGTTCCGCGACGGCAAGGAGGGCGTGAAGGATATTCTCGTGGCCACTCCGTCCGATGCCGTCCGAGACGGCCCGTACGTCAGTCCCAAAGGTCCGTACCCGCACATCCAAGCCGAGAAGGGGCGCCCCGAAACGACGCTCTGGGCGGTCGAGCGGCCCGACGGGGGGCGCGGCCTCGGCTTCACTGGCGGACACTTCCACCTGAATTGGCAGAACGACGACCAGCGGCGTCTGATCCTGAACGCTTTGGTATGGCTCGCGAAGCTCGAGGTTCCGGCCGGCGGAATCGACTCGGAACCGGTGAGCGACGTCGAGATCCACCAGAATCTCGATGAGAAACCCCCGCGCCCAGCCGCTCCGGCGGCGGCCAAGCCCGCTCGGTCCGAGTGAGCGATCCTGACCACGGACGCGGTCGCCCTGCGCAATTTTAGCCCGCGTTTCGCGCCGCCGGCGGGGGTCAGGTGATTTTTGCGCAAAATCAGGCCTCCGCGGAAGATTGGCGCGGGAATCGCTGCATCGAAAATGTGAGCCGCAGCGCATCCTCCTTGTCCTCGGTCGACATCCCCATCCGCATCGGTCTTACGTGCTGGCTGTGGGAGTGGCGGAGGAGCCGGGCGCTGGAGCGCTTGGCTGAGCAATTGGGTGTCACGCTGCGATTGGAACAGCGTCGGCGCGGGTTGCTGCGACTGATCGAAGGCGAAGTGTCCGGCCGCAACGTCGATCGGTTCCTCACCGAGTTCGCGCGCCACGGCTAGTAGGGCCGCGGTATCCCTGGGGCGAAGACGCGCGGCGGATCGCACGCCGTCTGCAGCCCGTTGGCAATCCGTTCATTTGGGGCAGTTTCGGCGAGCTTTGCCGTGGACAACGGCTCCGCTGCGCTGACGATGGCGGGGAAAGCAATGAAGGCGCTAGACCATCTCTTTGAGCAGAACCGGGCGTGGGCGGCGGGGCTGCGGGCGCGCGACCCGGACTTCTTCCTGAAGCTCTCGCGGCAGCAGAGTCCGGAGTATCTGTGGATCGGCTGTTCAGACAGCCGGGTGCCGGCCAACGAGATCGTCAACCTCCTGCCCGGCGAGTTGTTCGTGCACCGGAACATCGCGAATGTCGTGGTTCATACTGACCTCAACTGTCTGTCGGTGATGCAGTTCGCGATCGACGTCCTCAAGGTCAAGCACGTGATCGTCTGTGGCCATTATGGCTGCTCGGGCGTGCGTGCGGCGGTGCGGTGTGACCGCATCGGATTGGCGGACAACTGGCTGCGGCACATTCAGGATGTGGGCGAGAAGCACCGGGATTGCCTCCATCAGCTGACCGGGGACTCCCTGCGGACGAACCGCCTCTGCGAACTCAACGTCGTTGAGCAGGTGAGCAACGTCTGCCAGACCACGATCGTGCGGGATGCGTGGTTGCGGGGCCAGAGCCTGACGGTCCATGGCTGGATTTACGGCCTGAAGGACGGTTTGATCCGGAACCTCGGCCTTGCGGTGTCGCAACTCGACGAGTTCGAGCCTCAGTACCGGGCGGCTCTGGCTGCGGTGGCGTCCGGCGAACCGTTCACGGCACCCGTTTGATAGCCTGACGGCGTGACGTCTGCGGGTGCATGCGCCCAACGAGTTCCGCCACCACTGGGTTGGGGAAGCGGCGGCTCGGCGTGATGGCATAGAACGTTTCCCGGACTTGGGTCAGACGGTGCGTTTCGACCAGCGTGCCCGCTTCGATTTCGTCGCGGACGACGACCGGTGGGACGAGCGCCAGCCCTTCGCCCTCACGTGCGAGCAGGCGCAGCGTTGCCATGTCATCGACCTCGGCGATGATGCGCGGCCGGATGCCGGCGGCGGCGAGCAGGAGATCGAAGCCCGCTCGGGTGTTGCTCTCCTGGCTGGGCAGGATCAGCGGCACGCTCCCGAAGTCGTCGGGAAAGCGGCGTCGTTGGCGATGCCAGACCGGGGCTCCGACGAGGCTGACGGGCAGTTCGGCCAGAAGGTGGCTGTGCCACGGAGTTTCCGCATCGCGGCGCGCGGGCTGGTTGGAGAGCACGAGGTCCACCTGGTGGGCGTGGAGCAGGACGAGCAGGTCGCGCAGTCCACCGGAGCGCAGCACCACGCCGACGCCCTCGCGATGCAGAGCCGGGCGGATGAATTCGAGGAGGAAGTTGCGCGACAGAGTGGCGACGACCCCGGCGCGCAGGAACTGGCGGTCGGCGCGCGGGCGGTGCGCGAGGACGTCGACGAGCTCGTCGCCGGCCCGGGTGATCGTCTCGGCGTACTCCAGGGCGAGCCGTCCGGCCTCGGTGAGCGTCCATCCCCCCCGACTGCGATCGAACAGCGGGTGGCCGAGGTTGTGCTCCAGCTGGCGCAGTTGCACGCTCAGGGCGGGAACGGAGAGATTCAGCTTCGCCGCTGCCCGCGTCAGGTTCAGTTCCTGGGCGGCGACACGGAAGTAGCGCAAGTGGTGGAGGTTCAGAAACGCCATGGCATGGTTAGATAAAACCTAATGAACTCTTGCAAAGGTTATAAATGACGAAAGAAGCCCGCCCTGATAGTCTCGGGGTGTGCGTGTCCTTCTCTTGATCTCGCTCCTGTGTATTCCGCTGTCCCCGCTGTTGGCGGGGCTGGTGGTGGGCTTCCGCCGTTCGGCGCGGGGGGCCGGGTTGGTGGCGACGGTGGCGGCGGGGCTGGCGCTGCTCGGAGCGGGGTTGGCGGTGGTGCTTCTCGCGTGGGCTGGACCCACGACGCTCCGTTGGGCTCCGTGGGGCGGGGGTGACGCGTTCGCCCTCGCGCTGCGCCTTGACCTCGTCTCGGTGGTGATGGCGCTCCTCGTCGCGCTCGTCG
Organism: uncultured Opitutaceae bacterium; assembly: GCA_964512415.1. Classification (GTDB taxonomy): domain Bacteria; phylum Verrucomicrobiota; class Verrucomicrobiia; order Opitutales; family Opitutaceae; genus UBA6669. The sequence continues at coordinate 2,970 of CAZEJZ010000192.1, read as the reverse complement.
GCGGGGTGGTGGTGCGGTTTTCCCGGTCGTACCTGGCCGGTGATCCGGGGGAGCGGCGGTTCTTCGCGGCCATCAGCCTGACGCTTGCGGCGGTGCTGCTGCTGGTCCTCTCCGGCAACTTGCTGATCCTGCTCGCCGCGTGGATCCTCACGAGCATGGGATTGCACCGGCTACTGCTGCATGATCCCTCCCGTCCGGGGGCGCGCTTCGCCGCCCGGCTCAAGTTCGTCTTCAGCCGCGTGGCCGACGCCTGTCTCGCGCTCGCGCTGGTGATCCTGTACCGTCATCAGGGCACGCTGGACCTGGAGGCCCTGCTGCAGGCGGCGGAAGCGGGCAGGGCGGACGGCATGGCGGCGGCGGGTTGGTGGCTGGCGGCGGGCGCGGCGCTGAAGTCGGCGCAGTTTCCGTTCCACACCTGGCTGCCGGAGACCATGGAAACGCCGACCCCGGTGTCGGCGCTGATGCATGCGGGCATCATCAATGCGGGTGGCTTCCTGCTGGTGCGGTTGGCTCCCCTGATGGCGCAGGCCTCGAGCGCGCTGGCGGCGTTGGCGGTGATCGGGGCGTTGACGGCGGGTTTTGGCTCGGTGGTGATGCTGACGCAGCCGACGGTGAAGCGGGCCCTGGCGTTTTCGACGATTGCGCAGATGGGCTTTATGATTCTGCAGTGCGGACTCGGTGCCTTCGGTCTCGCGCTGGTGCACCTCGTGGCGCACTCGCTGTACAAGGCGAACGCCTTCCTCACTGCGGGCTCGACGGTCGGCGCGGTGCCGCGGGCTGCCGTTCCGCTGCGGACCTCCGCGCTTGTCTGGGGGGTGTTGCTCGGCGGGGCGTTGGCGGCGGCTGGGGCGGCCTTCTTGTCCGTGGTGCTGCCGCGGGTGTCGCCGTACCTCGGGATTCTCTCCTTCGTCCTCGCCCTGGCGCTCGCCTATGGACTGGCACGTGGCTGGTCGGCGGCGCATGGCCTGATGGAACGAGGTCGGGTGCTCGGTGCCGCACTCGGCATCGTGCTGGCGGCGTTCACGCTGCACGCCTGGGCCGGGGGCGTCTTCGTGCTCACCGTGGTGCCGCCCCCGAAGGCCGTCGTAGCGCTCGTGGCCGTGATCTTCGTGGGCCTCTTTCTCTTCCAGGCGCTCCTCTGGCGAGCCGGACGCAGCGCGGCCGGTCGATGGTTGTACGTGCATGCGGCCAGCGGATTTTACGTCGGCACCTGGGTCCAGCGGGCCCTCGGGCGCCTCTGGCCGCATCATCCCGTCGTGCTGCAGGGCTGAGCTTCCCTCCTCCGCGCCTCCTTTCCATGAATTCCCTTGTTTCTCCCGCTGCGTCGCGTTCCGGCACGCCTGTGCCACCCGCGCTCGCCGCGGCGGTTTCCGCAGCGCTTTCCCGCATCCCGCCGCTGTGGCCGCTGCGTCACTGGGTGGCGGTCAATCCCTTCGTCGGACTGACCGACCGCTCGTTCGAGGACGCGTGCACGTTGCTGCAGCGCACGACCGGATCGGCGCCGTTGCAGTCACCGGCCGCCTACCTCGATGCGTTTCGCCGGCGCGAAATCGAGGGTGAGGACCTCGCGGCGGTCACGGACGCCGCGTGGACGAGGGATCGACTGTTGGCGGCGTTGACGGATGCGGATGCGGGTGTGGAGGTGCGTCCGATCGCGACGGCCGCCGACCTGCTCGACCGTCGGGACGCGCGGGCGCATTGGCAGACCTTCGTGGTCGGCGAGATCTCCCGCATCGCGGCGTCGGTGTTCGACGAGAACCAACTGACCTGGCGGTCGCCGTGGGCGGATCAGGGGCTGTTTCGGGCCTGGCGGGAAACGGCGCGGCGCGATCATACCGCCGAAGCGTTCGGTCTGCGTGGCTTTCGTCGCGTTGTGGCGGATCTCCCGGAGGATGCGGAGGCCGCGATTGCTGCCGTGGTTGGGCGGATTGCACCGTCGAGCGTCGATCTGGCGGATTTCCTACACCGCGAATTGGTCACCGTCTCCGGCTGGGCGGGCTATCTGCAGTACCTCGTGCGGGAGGATGCGTTGCGGGGGCGCACGAATCCGGCGTTGCGGGAGTTGCTGGCGGTGCGGTTGGCATACGACTTGGCCCTTCATGCGGCCTTCATCGCGGGGCGGCCGCTGGAGCGCGACTGGCTGGCGCAACGCGAGCCGGCCGTGCCCACCGTGCCGGTGGGGGCGCTGGTCCGTTGGCAGGCGGCGTATGAGAATGGCTATCGTCGGCGGCTGGCGCGCGCGGTCGCGACGCAACCGGTGGCGGGTCCGGCGGCGCGGCCGGAGGTGCAGGCGGTCTTCTGCATCGATGTGCGCTCCGAGGTCTTTCGTCGCGCGCTCGAGGCGGAATTGCCATCGGTCCAAACGGTTGGTTTTGCGGGTTTCTTCGGCTTCCCCGTGGCGCACTCGCTGCCGACGAGCGCGGGCGCAGCGTCGCGTTGCCCCGTCCTGCTCGTGCCTCCGGTCGCGAGTCACGAAGCGCTGTCGGAGTCAGAGCGGGATGCTCGGGCGGAGTACGCGCGGGAGGCGGGAGCTTGGAAGGCGTTTCAGAATTCCGCCGTGTCCTGCTTCACCTTCGTGGAAGCGGGCGGGCTGGCGTCCGCGCCGCCGCTGGTGCGCGCGGGTGCCCGGCAGGCGCCGCGGTGTGATGCGGCGCCTCCGCGTCTGGAGAATCTCAGCGTGGAGACGCGCGCGGATCTGGCGGCCGGGGCGTTACGCGGGATGAGTCTGACCCGCAATCTGGCGCGCCTCGTCCTCCTCTGCGGTCATGGCAGCCAGAGCGCGAACAATCCCTACGCCTCGGCGTTGGATTGCGGGGCGTGTGGTGGGCATGCCGGCGACGTGAATGCGCGGTTGGCGGCGGCGACGCTGAACGATCCCGCGGTGCGTGACGTGCTGGCCGGGCGCGGGCTGGCGTTGCCGAAGGACACCGTCTTCATCGCGGGCTTACACCAGACCACGGCGGAGTACGT
>CAZEJZ010000191.1:0-5915 GCA_964512415.1 uncultured Opitutaceae bacterium | reverse complement strand
GGCCTCAACTTCACCGAGCGAGGCTTCGGCATCCGCGGCGCCGTCGGCGTGCCCGACCGCGGCAACACGGCGGCCAGCCAGCTGAAGCCGGGCGACTTCGACTGGGACCACATCTTCGGAAAACTCGGCGTGCGCTGGTTTCACACCGGCGGCATCTTCGCGGCCCTTTCCGAATCCACCGCCGCCCTCGCCATCGAGGCGGTGAAGGCCGCGCAGCGCCACGGCACCATCGTGTCCTACGACCTGAACTACCGGCCCTCCCTCTGGAAGACGATCGGCGGACTCAAGAAGGCGCAGGAGGTCAACCGCGAGATCGCGCGCTACGTCGACGTGATGATCGGCAACGAGGAGGACTTCACGGCGTCGCTCGGCTTCGAGGTCAAGGGGGCCGACCACTCGCTCAGTCACATCGAGACCGAGGCCTTCAAGGCAATGATCGAGACGGCCGTGAAGGAATTCCCCAATTTCAAGGTCGCGGCCACCACCCTGCGCCGCGTCATCACCGCGACGCGCAATGACTGGAGCGCGATCCTCTGGCACGACGGCCGCTTCCACGAGAGCCGCAAGTATCCGGACTTGGAGATCCTCGATCGCGTGGGAGGCGGAGACAGCTTCGCGAGCGGGCTGCAGTTCGGCTTCCTGACCAAGAATGACCCCCAGGCCGCCGTGGAGTACGGCGCGGCGCACGGGGCCTTCGCCTCGACCACGCCGGGCGATACGTCGATGGCCACGCAGAAGGAAGTGGAAAAGTTGATGAAGGGTGGAAGCGCCCGCGTGGTCCGCTGAGCAGGGAGGGCACGAGGGAGGTCGTCGGGCCCGCGGACGCCGCCGGAAAGCGCGGCGGCTTCCGCGTCCGCCGATTGCGCTTTGGCTCAACTCGCGTACGATCGCGGGGTTGCGTCCAGACCCCGTACCCCTCCTCCCCCGATGGATCGTTCGCTCTTCCGCCGTCACTCCTACCTTCCTTGGATTCTTGAACTGTTCTGCCGCGCCGTCGTGGCGTGCCTCTATCGGGTGCGCACGCGGGGATGGGAGCACGTGCCGGCGACCGGCGGGGTACTGATCGTCGCCAACCACCTCTCGTACGTTGATCCCGTCCTGATCCAACTCGCCTGCCGGCGCCGCTTGCGGTTCGTCGGGTCGGAGGAAGTGAGGCGGAGTGGCGGCTTCTTCGACTGGGCTTTCCGGATGTCCGGAGCGATCCCGATCGCTCCGCATCAGGCCCTGGACAGCACCCGCCGGATCACCGCCGCCTTGGAGGCGGGGGAAGCGGTCTGCGTGTTCGTCGAGGGTCAGATCTCGCGCACCGGTCAGTTGCTCGCCGTCCGTCGGGGCTTCGAACTGATGGCGCGCCGCGCCCAAGTGCCGGTGGTCGCCGCGTACCACGACGGAATCTGGGGGTCGATCTTCTCCGTCTCGGGGAATCGTCTCTTCTTCAAGCGTCCGCGGCTGACCTTGACCGACGTGTTCGTCGCTTGGGCTCCGCCCATCCCGCCGGACCAGGCTTCGCCGGAGAGACTGCGAACCACACTGCTTGACCTGGGCGGCGCGGCGTTCGAGGAGCGACCCGTGCTCCGGCGGCACCTCGCCTCCGAGTGCGTGCGCTCGCTCGCCCGCCGACCCGGACACGTCGCGATCATCGACCGCACGGCCGACCGGCGCGAGATCAAGGCGGCGCAACTGCTCGCCGCGGCCTCCGCCCTCTCGCGCCACCTGCGGCACACGGTGCCGGAGAAGCGCATCGGCATTGTCCTTCCGCCCGGAGGGGGATCGACGATCGCCAATCTCGCCGTCCTCTGCGCCGGCAAGGTGCCGGTGAATCTCAACTTCACGGCCGGCAAGGCCTCGGTCGAAGCGTCCCTGCGCATCGCCGGCATCCGCACCGTGATCTCCGCCAAGGCGATGCGGGAGAAGGTGCCGATGTTCCCGTGGCCGGAGCGCACGGTGGACCTGCGTGAGGAGATCGCGCTCGCGGGCGGCAAGCGCGCCATGCTGCCATGGCTGCTCGCCGCATGGATCCTGCCGAATCAGGCCCTGCCCCGCCTGCTCGGCCTGCCCCGCGCCGGCGACCGCGAGGAGGCCGGTCTCCTCTTCACCAGTGGCAGCTCCGGCGAACCCAAGGGCGTGGTGCTCACCCACCGCAACATCCTCGCCAACTGCGCCCAGCTCTCGTCGCTCTCCGTGCTCCCCGACACCGCCACGCTCCTCGCGTGCCTGCCGATCTTCCACAGCTTCGGATTCACGATCACGCTGTGGTACCCTCTGATCTGGGGCTGCCGGGTCGTGACCGTGCCGAGTCCGCTGGAACCGCGCCGCATCGTCGATGCGATCCGCGACGAACAGGCCACCGTGCTGGTCGGCGCACCGACGTTCCTGCGGCCCATCTTCAAGAAGGCCGAGCCCGGGGAACTCCGCACGATCGACCTCGTGGTGTCGGGCGCGGAGCGTCTGCCGCGCGATTTGTATGATGCCACGCTCGAGAAGCATCACATCGAGATCCTCCAAGGCTACGGTCTCACCGAAACCTCACCCGTCAGCAGCGTAAACCAGCCGCATCCTCCGCTGCTCACCCAGACGTCCGAACCGCAGATCGGCAAGCGCCTCGGCTCCGTGGGACGTCTGCTGCCGGGCATGACCGCCCGCATCGTCGATCCCGACTCCTTCGCCGAACGTCCGTTCAGCGAGCAGGGCATGATCTTGCTCCGAGGCGCCAATGTCTTCGGCGGCTACCTCGACGACCCGGAAAAGACGCGGGGCGCGTTCCGCGACGGCTGGTTCGTCACCGGGGACCTCGGGCGCTTCGACGACGATGGCTTCCTCAGCATTGAGGGTCGGCTCTCCCGTTTCTCCAAGATCGGCGGGGAAATGGTCCCTCATGGCACCGTCGAACAAGCGATCGCCGATGCCTTCAAACTCGAGCAGAACGAGGGTCCGCAGGTGGTCGTCACCGGGGTCCCGGACGCGCAGAAGGGCGAGTCGCTGATCGTCATCACCTCCTCCGACCTCACCGCGGAGTCAGTGCGCGACCAGTTGCAGGCGGCCGGGTTGCCCGCGCTGTGGATCCCGCGCGTCGTCGTCCGCGTCGAAAAGATCCCCGTTCTGGGTTCAGGTAAGCTGGACCTCAAGGCCTGCCAACGGCTCGCGCGCTCCAACGGGCCAGCGTAACCCGAGGATCACCCGAGGTTCCACGAACGGAGGTCCCGGGCGAGCGCCGCAAATCCGGGAAAGTCGTGCTCGAGCCGTCGCGTGTCGCGGCGGAACCGCTCCACCTCGCCCACCGCGCGGTGCAGCGAATACTCCAGGCTCGGACGATCCGTGCCGTACACGCGCTCCTTCAGTTGGGCGCGCGTGTAGGGAAGCGTGCCGCGGGTCTGGCCGATCGTCCACGCCTCCTCGGTCACCCGCGCGTCGCGCCCGCACAGGTACCACGCCTCCACTGCCGGGACCGCGACCCCGACGCCGCGCAGGACGCGCTCCCGGCCATGCGCCGGCGGCAAACGCTTCACGGTCTGGCGGAACGTCGCCCGCAGGCGGCACATGCGGCACTGCGGGTGAAAGTAGTCCGGCGCATCATGCGCCTCGGTGTGCACGACCGAGTCATCACTGTCGACCACCACCACCAAGCCCTGCGCATCCGTGTTGAAGTGCAGATGGCGGATCACGGCTGGCAACACCTGCAGCACCGAGGGCCACCCGCGCGCCCGCAGGTTCGCCCGCACCCGCACGAACGGGCGCTCGAGCACCGATTCGATCAGGATCCCGAAGGCCGCCTCATCGGCCGGAGACTCGCTCAAGATCGCGAGCTTCGCCACCCGCGAGGAAGGATGCGAGGCCATGCCGTCGCTAGGGAACCGACCCGCCGTTGGACGCGCTCGAGGTCGACTCGGGCTCTTCCGGTACCCCGCCGATGACCCCCGAATACCACAAGTCGCCGAGGGACACGCCGGCCATCATCTCCGAAAGATCGGGACAATCGCAGAGCCGACGAAACGTCGAGGCTCGACCGTGCTTCTCCGCCACGACCACCTCCTCCGGATGCTCGCGAAAGAGATCGAGCAGGTAGGGTGAATGCGTGGTGGCCACGATTTGCGAGCGCATCGCCTGCGGCTCGCCGTTTCCCGGGTGGCTCAGGCGGTACAGCGCATCCCGCGCCTCACGCAACAAACGGGGATGCAGGCCCCGGTCGAGATCCTCGATGCAGAGGATCGAAGGCGGCTCGGGATCCGTGGAAAGACAGAAGATCGCCAGCGCGCAGAGGCTGCCATGCGACAATTCCTCATGCGTGATGACTTCACCTTCCTCCACCAGGCGCAGACGAATGAAGGCCCGGCCATCCGATGTCACCTCCGCCGAGACTTGGTCGTACTCCGGCAACGCCCGCAGCACGTCGCGCCGCCACTGGTCATACGCGGGTTGATGCTGGGTGCGACGATGGTGCATCACCGCCGCGAGATTTCCGCCATCGGGTGCGAGTTCGGCGTCATCCGCGGCCACGGTTCCGCGGACCATCGCCGCATGCTCGAACTCGTACCGCCGCACCCGCTGGAGCCGGGACCGGAGGATCTCCCATTCCGTGGGCCCATCCCCGTCCGCCCGCCGCGACCATTGCAGCGCATCACAGCGATCGCGCGTCGCACAGCGCATCACCACCTCCCACGCCGCGAAGGGAGGGGTGAACTGGAAGCGAACCTCCGCCCGATCCTCCCCATCTCCACCCTCGGCCGACATCTCGCTCGGCGGCAACCGCGCCAGCGCACCCAGCCGCATGATCGCTTCAATGAGGCTCGACTTCCCCGATCCGTTCGGACCGATCAGCAGGTTGAACCGCTCCAGCCGCACCGCCGCGCTGCGCAGCGCCTTGAAGTTGTGGAAGGCGATCGAGGCGATCACAGCTCGATCTTGGCCGCCGCCGCTCCGGGTGCAACCCTCGGCTGAGGACCCGCGGGGCCTCCCCCACCGGTTTTCCGGCTCGCCCTCCCCGGGCGGGACGACAACGCTGGCCCCTTCTTCCGCGGCGCTTTCCCGATGTGCGACGATTGCTTCCTTTCTCCATGGCTACCAAACGTTCCCAACCACGTATCCTCACGACCACGGTCGGATCGTACTCGATCCCGGATTGGCTCGCGGCCCTCCCCAGCGAGCAAGCGGTCATCGACGCCACGCGCGTCGTCTTCGACATCCAGCGGCAGGCGGGGATCGACCTCCCGACCGACGGCGAGCTCTACCGGTTCGACGTCAACCACCCGGATACGAATGGGATGATCGAGTACTTCATCCGCCCGATGGCCGGCGTCTCCGGGACGGTCGGCCGGTCGGTCACGGATGAATTCTCCCGCCATCATCCGATGGGCTTCCGCCGCAAACCGGCCGGTGTCGTCGTCGGACCGCTCGGCGAGGGTTCACTCAATCTCCTCGCCGACTGCCAACGCGCCGCCGCCGTCGCGCAAGGGCCGTTCAAGTTCACCGTGACGAGCCCCTACATGCTCGCCCGCACGCTCCTCGACCACCACTACCGCGACTTCGAGAAGCTGACGCTCGCTCTCGGCGAGGTGCTCGCCGCGCAGATGCCGGGCCTGCCCGCCAGTTGCATCCAGGTCGACGAGGCCAACATCCCCGGCAACCCGGCGGATGCCCCGCTCGCCGCCAAGGCCATGAATCTCGTGCTCGATGCCATCGACCGCGGCACCGAGCGCGCCGTGCACTTCTGCTTCGGCAACTACGGCGGACAGACCATCCAGAAGGGCAATTGGAAGAAGCTGCTCGCGTTCCTCAACGCCCTGCACACCGACCACCTCGTGCTCGAACTGGCGCACCGTCCGAAGGAGGACCTCGATGCGCTCAAGGGCATCGACAAGAACATCGCCCTCGGGGTCGGGGTCATCGACATCAAGGTCAACCACATCGAGACCCCCGAC
>CAZEJZ010000190.1:0-5932 GCA_964512415.1 uncultured Opitutaceae bacterium | reverse complement strand
ACCTCCGGCAGACCGGAGTGCAGGCGTGGCGGGCTGCGCTCGGCGTGCCCGCGGGCCCGGTGCATCTGAATCTGCCCTACCGGGACCCGCTGGCGCCGCCGCTTGGGACGGCGGAGGGCGTGGCGGTGGGCGGGTTGGACGACGCATTTTTCGCGCACCTGCAGGAGCGAACGATGCCGGAGCGCGCGGAAGGCGGGACCGTGCTGCGGGTGACCTCGCCACGCGGGGTGATCGTGGCCGGGCAGGCGGATCCAGCGGATCCGGCGGCCTACGTTCGAGCGGTGCTGGCGGTGTCGGAGCGGACGGGATGGCCGGTGTTGGCGGACGCGCTCTCCCCGGTGCGGTACCATGCTCCCGCCGGGGCGCCGGTCGTGACGACCTACGACACGTTGCTGCGGGATGACTCCATCGCGAAGACGCTCGTGCCCGAGCAGGTGCTGGCTCTGGGCAGCTGGCCGACCAGCAAAGTGCTGCGGGGCTGGCTGGAACGGAGCGGAGCGCAGTGCCTCCTCCTTGCGGACGGCGCGGTGAATCGCGATGCGCTGCACCTGCGGACGGAGCAACGGGCTGGCTCCGTGGAGCGTTTGACGATCGAAGGCGGAAGCGCCTCGGCGGGTGAAGAACGGGCACGGTGGCGGTGGCTCGAGTCGCAGGCGCGGTCTCGCTTGGATGCGGCGCTGACGGCGGAGGAGCGGCTTTTTGAAGGCAAGGCGGCGTGGCTCCTCGCCCGGGCCCTGCCGTCGGGAGCGACGTGGTGCGTGGCCTCGAGCATGCCGGTGCGCGACCTGGAGTACTTCGTTCCGGCCTCGGCGTCTGGTCTGCGCGTACAGTGCAGCCGGGGCGCCAACGGCATTGATGGCACCCTCTCGACGGCGCTGGGGGCGGCGGAGGGCGGACCGCCGGCGGTGTTGTTGACCGGTGATCTGGCCTTCCTGCACGACAGCAACGGACTGCTCGCGGCGAAGGCGCTGCGCGGTTCGCTGACGGTGATTCTGATCAACAACGACGGCGGCGGCATCTTCGAGCACCTGCCGATCGCGGCCCACGAACCCCCATTTGAGGAACTCTTCGCCACGCCGCAGACCGTGGACATCGGTGCGCTCGTGCGTGCGCACGGCGTGGAGCACCGGATCCTCACCTCCTGGCGCGACCTTGAAGCGGGCGTGAAGACGCTGCCCTCGCGGGGCGTGCGCGTGTGGGAGCTGCGGACGGACCGCAAGAGCGATGCCCGCCACCGCAAGGAACTCTTTGCGCGGGTGGCGGCGGACGTCGCGGCGGCGACCCGCTGACTAGAGCTGGACGGGCAGGCCGATCTCGATGATCTGCGTCGGCAGGATCTGGTAGTAGTCCTTCACGGGCGTCGCGTTGCGGCTCAGGAAGGCGTACAGATTCTTCTGCCACTCCAGCATCCGGGCGTTGCCGCCGGTGATGATCATCTCGCGGTTGAAGTAGTAGGTGGTGCCCATCGGCTTGATCGGCACGCCCTGCGCCTTGATGCGCTCGATCAGGCGGCTGACGTTGGGTGACTCCATGTAGCCGTAGCGGCCGATGGCCCGCCAGACCCCCTCGCCCATGGAGTCGAGCGTCATGCGCTCGTCCTCATCGACCTCGGGCACGTCCTGCGTGGTGATGGTCAGCAGCACGACGGTTTGCTGCAGGCACTTGTTGGCCTTCAAGTGGTGGAGCAGTGCGAGCGGGGTACCCTTGGGCGTGCCGACCATGAAGACGGCGCTACCGGGGACGCGGACGATGTTCTTGCTGCGCGCGATGCTGGAAAGTTCGAGCTCGGTGACGGCGCTGCCGTAGACGCGCTCCTGAATCTCGCTGCGCCCGCTCTTCCACGTGTGCATGATCGCGAACAGCACGGCGGCGATGGCGAGCGGCAGCCATCCCCCGTGGGCGATCTTGGGAATATTGGCCAGGAGGAACGTCAGATCGACGATGCCGAAGAGCACGCAGACCCCGAGTGCGGCGGGAAGGGACCACTGCCACCGGCGGCGGGCGGCGAAGAAGAGTGTCAGCGTCGTGGCGGTCATCGCGCCGGTCACGGCGATGCCGTAAGCGCCGGCGAGCTGGGAGGAGGACTGGAACAGCAGCACGGTGGTGATCGACCCGATGGCGAGTAGCGTGTTGACCAGTGGCACGTAGATCTGGCCGCTTTGCTCGGCGCTGGTGTGAAGCACCTTCAGGCGCGGGAAGAAGCCCAGTTGGATCGCCTGCCGCACGAGCGAGAACGTTCCCGAAATCAAGGCTTGGCTGGCGATGACCGCCGCGAAGAAGGAGAGAATCAGCAGTGCGGTGCGGGCAGGGCCCTCCGGGGCAAGCGAGAGGAACGGGTTCCCGTTATCGGTCGGATGCGACAGGAGGTAGGCGCCCTGGCCGAAGTAGTTCAGGGTCAGACCCGGAAGAACCAGGAGGTACCACGCACGGATGATCGACTGGCGGCCGAAATGTCCCATGTCGGCGTAGAGCGCCTCGACGCCGGTGATGGCGAGCACGACGGAGCCAAGGATTGCGGTCGCGCTTTCCGGGTGGGAGCGAAGCAGGTTCCAGCCGTGCATCGGGTTCAGTGCTTGGAGCACGGCGGGGTTGGCGACCAAGTGGTAGATGCCGAGCCCGCCGAGGACCACGAACCACACCGCCATCACCGGTCCAAACCAGCGTCCGATCAGCGCGGTGCCCTTGCGTTGGACGGCGTAGAGCGTGACCAGAATCGCGAGGCTCACCGGCACGACGTAGCTGGATGACTCGGGCACGATCAGCTTCATGCCCTCCGCCGCGCTGAGCACGGAGATCGCCGGCGTGATCACGCCTTCCCCGCACAGCATCGCGGCCCCCAGCAGCACGATCATCACGCCGGGCGTGATCCGCCGCCGGGCGCCATCAGCGGGTTCAAGGCCGCTCAGGGCGAGGAGCGCAAAGATGCCACCCTCGCCGCGGTTGTCCGCCCGCATCACGACCGTCGCGTATTTCAGGCTCACCACGATCATGAGCGACCAGAAGATCAGCGACAACACGCCGAGGATCCCGTGCACCCGGTCGGGCGGGGCGAGGTGCTCGATCGACTCGCGGAATGCGTACAGCGGACTCGTTCCAATGTCGCCGAACACCACGCCGAGTGCTCCGAGCACCAGCGACGCGTTGACGGCCGAAGTCCTGGAGGACGACTGCATAGCCCTTCAGCATCCGCGCTTCGGCCGCCCGTCCAAGCCGTTTTTATCGGGGCGCAACGATTGCTTGCATCGCGCCTGCATTGACCCCGCGTCGGAAACGGGCAGGGTCGCGTCATGAGCCAGCCCGATTGGAAAGTCGCCAAAGCGTACTCGGACATCCTCTACCACAAGGTCGATGGCATCGCGAAGATCACCATCAACCGCCCGCACCGGCGGAATGCGTTCACTCCGGAGACCGTCAGCCAGATGTACGACGCCATGCTGGACGCTCGCGAGGATCCGTCTGTGGGAGTGATTCTCCTGACGGGGGCGGGGCCGCACACCGATGGCAAATATGCGTTTTGTGCTGGCGGTGACCAAAGCGTTCGCGGGCACGCCGGCTACGTGGGAGGCGACGGGGTACCGCGGCTCAATGTCCTCGATTTGCAGAAGCTCATTCGCTCCGTGCCGAAGGTCGTGATCGCGCTGGTGGCTGGCTATGCGATCGGTGGGGGGCACGTCTTGCACGTGGTGTGCGATCTCTCGATCGCGGCGGATAACGCGATCTTCGGACAGGTCGGGCCGCGGATGGGGAGTTTCGACGCGGGCTTCGGTTCGAGTTATCTGGCCCGCGTCGTGGGCCAGAAGAAGGCGCGCGAGATCTGGTACCTGTGCCGCCAGTACTCGGCGACGCAGGCACTGGAGATGGGCCTGGTGAACACCGTGGTGCCGGTGGGAGAGCTTGAGGCGGAGGGCGTGCGCTGGGCACGCGAGATTCTGGGTCATAGTCCGCTGGCGATTCGTGCGCTGAAGAGCGCGTTCAACGCGGAGCTCGATGGCCAGTCCGGCATTCAGGAACTCGCGGGCAATGCCACCATGCTCTATTACATGAGCGACGAGGCGAAGGAGTTCCACCGGGCGCAGCGCGAGAAGCGGGCTCCGGCGGCGCGGAAGTTTCCTTGGTTGCCCTGAGTCCGTTTCCGGCTCGCGGGGCGCACCATCCCGCTGCGTCCCGCGTTCTCCGGCCGTCGATCCCACAGCGACGGTCGGGCGTTCTCCTGCATCTCCGCATGGGGTGGGGTTGAAGGATAGTTCTGCGTCGAACCCAACCTCCTTGGTCCCTTCCCCTGCGGACGACCTCCTGAAACGTCGCCCCTAGCGGTGGCTGGACAACGGATCGGGCGCCCAAGCGTCGCTTCGCTTCACGAGGCGGACGACCCACCCGCCGTCCGGGGAAAAGTCCACGCCTTCGACCGAGGGCGTGTCGCGATACGGGTGAAACACCGTGACGAACGTCGCCCGTTGCGTGAGGCGGCGGCGCAACAGGAAGGCCCGTTTTTCCGAGGGAGGATTCGCGGGCGAAGCGCCGGTGAAGATTGCCTCGCCCGCGGTTGATGGAGTCCAGGCGAGCATGCCGTGTCCGCCGTCACACCAGCACCAGCGCTGGACTCCGTCGGCGTCATGCGTCGCGACGTCGGTGAGGTACCGGTAAGCTAAGCCACCGGAGGGCGCTTCGACGGGACGTCCGGACCGAGCGGGCGTGAGCCGACCGGCATTGTGATAGATCCAGTCGATCTGCCGCGGGCTCGTGCACTCAATGTCGCATCGGTCCACGAAGTACTCGGGGCGCGTCCGCAGCACGCGTCGCATCGTTACTCCTTCCCAAGCGACGGTCGCGACCGCCAGATCCTCGCCAAACTGCTCGAGTTGTCCCGCCACGGGAGGCTGGGATTCGCCGTCGATCAGGAGGGTGTTGTGGCTGAGGCTCTGGCGGTACCAGGTTTCCAGCGAAGCGACGCCGTAGCCCGGCGTGCCGAGATCGGCCGAGAAGCGCCACCCGTCAAACCACCCCGTCAGGCTGAGCTTGTCCGGGTGCCCATGATGTCCCCCGTGGGGCCCCGATTTCAGGAGTAGGTCGAGGTGCTCGCTGGGTCGGAGAATCGCGAGGCCGGAGGAAGGGAAGTGAACACTGCGCCGCGCGGGCGGTACGGCGTCCGGCAGGGTCTCCGGTCCCAGAATCAGGGCGTAGAGGCTGTCCCGAGGTTTGGAGGCATACGCGGTGCGCAGCGCCGCCGCGAACGCGGGCGCAGCGAAGAGCGACTGCCCGATCTCGAAGAAGTCCGGCGCGGGGGGGACGCCGTGGCAGCAGTTGCCCACCACGCTCGTGAAATACCAGCAGTCGTTTGTGGCCGGCAAGGTGCCGTCCGGGTAGGCGCAGGCGAGGGGAGCGAGCAGGCTGCGGGGCAGGGCCGGATCGGCGAGCAGGGAGCGGCGGGGATCGTGCCGGAAAGCGAGCGCCGACATGAGCAAGGCCCACACGGAGTAGAAGTGGTAGCTCATCGAGCCTTCGAACCAGAGTCCGTCCGGGAGCATGCCTTCCCGCAGCTGGCTGCGCTGGCCGATGCGGCCCTCCAGCGCAAAGTCCAGGAGGTCGTCGCGGCCGACGATGCGTCCGACCGTCGCGATGGCGGCGTTGTGCCAGCAGGTGAAGTTGTGGATCGCGTCGTAGCGGCGGCGGACGAGGTGTTCCGCCGCCGGGACGAGCAACTGACGGATGATCGTGTCCGACTCCGCTGCCGTCAGCGACTCCGCGATCAGGGAGTACGCCCAGGCGAGGGGGATCAGCCAGACGGACTCGTCGAGGGTCGTGTAGGTGGCGACGCCGGGGTTGTTGCCGGAGCGCGGACAGGTGCCGTAGAACGCGTACCGCGCGGCGTAGGCGAGGAGGACCTCCCGGACCTGGTTCTGCTCGGACGCGTCGCCTTCGGCGCGCCAGAGGA